>CABMCA010000033.1 GCA_902384525.1 uncultured archaeon | reverse complement strand
TGGTCTTTGCCATTTTAATATCCATGCGTGTGAGGTTGAGGGAGACAAGCGTTGACAGGATCACGAGGAATATGCCGATAACAACGAAGGGAACGCGGGCCGAGTCGTCTAGGAGGAAACGGGTTTTCGCTGTCCTGATGTTGTTCTTTATATGCATACCAGTCGTCGCAGAGGAACTGAAATAGGGATAAGGTTTATGGTTTGAAATCGTTTACATTGAAGATATCCATGCCCTACTTTTTTATATTACGAAAACGTACTGAAGATTTACGTAACCGTTATCAAATAAGAAAGAAAAAATGAGCGCTATAAAAATAGATCCGAATATCAAATATCTTGAAGGCACACAGCGCGTATTTGATCCTGAAACTACGCTGACAAATACGACAAAACTTCTCCCGAAGATAGGTGTGACCCGGATTGCCAATATCACTGATCTTGATCGCGTTGGTATACCCGTTTTCTCGGCTATCAGGCCAAGTGCGGCCGCAGGCGCAATATCCATATACTCTGGAAAAGGCGCAACAGAAACAAATGCCAGGATATCTGCGATAATGGAAAGTTTTGAGCGCTGCCTTGCCGAGCAGCCTGAAGTAAGCGTAAATCTTAGCGGCGTCAAGCTGCAAACAGAGACGGTTACAGATACATACGAGTCACTTTGCGAGAGCTATCCGACACTATACCCTGATGCGCTCCTTCTTCCGCAGCCTATTACTGAATTCACAAAACTTGAATGGATCATGGGGGATGACATTTTAAACGATGTTGAAGTCTTCGTTCCTGCAAATGCGGTTTTCCATCCCTATGAGCCCCGGGGCGGGAACAAGCTGTTCCGGAGCAATACCAACGGCCTTGCTTCAGGAAATACAATAGAGGAGGCGATACTTCATGGATTGCTTGAAGTTATAGAAAGGGATTCACTAAGTATAGCTGAATACACCCGAAATCCCGGAAAAGAAATAGTGCTTACTGAAAAAGACGGGTTGAATTACACACTTAAAAGAAAATTAGAAGTTGCCGGCATTAATGTAAAGATCTGGCTGCTTGATTCTGATATTGACATTCCTACTGTAGTAACAGCGCTTGATGATGTAGTCCTTAAAGACCCGGCTCTTCTTGTTATGGGAGCTGGTTCGCATCTGACACCTGAAATTGCGGTCACAAGGGCGCTGACAGAAGCTGCGCAAAGCCGGGTCGTACAGATACACGGAGCGCGCGAGGATACTGACAGGGAGCAGGTGGTACGAACCTTTGGCTATGATCATATGAAACGAATGAACAGCTACTGGTATGGAGATCTTGATAAAGTCCATATGGATGAGCTGGAGGACAGCTCAAATAATACGCCTGCTGCCAACATAAAAACAGTTTTAGAGCGGCTTGATACAATAGCTGATGGCGCAATAATCGTAAATCTTTCAAGAGGCGTTGATATACCAGTAGTAAGGGCGATAATCCCGATGTTTGAACTTTATACGCTTGACCGTGAAAGAAAAGGGGACCGTATCAAGAAAAGGAAGAAGAGAGTGGCTAAATGAAGCCTGTGGTGTATACAGGAACAAGCATAAGCCACAGCGATGCAAGAAAAATACTGGATGCTGATTATCGTGCGCCTGTGAGGCGTCATGATCTCAGACGTATTCTTGCATCACCCCCGGAAATAATCGGGATAATTGATGGTGTTTTTTTTGATAATGCGGCAGTAGCTCACCGAGAAATAATTGAAGCCTTAAAAAGTGGAATAATCGTTGTCGGAGGGGGAAGTATGGGGGCGCTTCGGGCTTCTGAGCTTGAAACCTATGGTATGATCGGTGTAGGAAAAGTTTTTGAGATGTATAAGAACGGGATAATTGAATCAGACGATGAGGTTGCTGTGACTTTTGATGCAGGATCAAATGAAGCGCTTTCAGTTCCGCTTGTTAATATCAGGATGACAGTTGAGGCTGCAAAAAATGCGGGAGTTATAGACCTGGTACAGGCATCTGCTATTATCGGGATCGCCCGGAAGTTATTCTATCCTGACAGGAATTACCAGCATGTCGTATTCGAAAGCGAGAAAAATGAAATTATCTCAGGAATTGAAAAGAAAAAATTACTTGACTTTATTAAACTGAATGAAGTTGATATTAAATATCAGGATGCCATTCGCGTTCTGGAAAAAATTAAAGAATTTATCTGAATAAGATTTCAATTCATTTGAGTGATTCTATGAACTCGTCAATGGGAACTATTTTTATAATTAATTTGATTTTCTCCTGGAATTTGGCCATTTCGGGCAATAACCTTTTTATACCCCTAAACAGATTATATAATGCTAATTTTCTCATTTTTTGTGATGAGGTTTAAGAGGTATTTAAAATGGATAATATGGAATATAAAGGAACTACCACGATAGGGTTGGTTTGTGATGAGGGTGTAGTATTTGCCACTGAGAAAAGAGCTACGATGGGACATTTTATTGCAAGTAAGGATGCAAAGAAAGTCTATCAGATTGATGATCTCGTGGCAATGACCACAGCAGGCTCTGTAGGGGATGCTCAAAGACTTGTAAAATGGATGCAGGTTGAGTCAAAACTCTACAAAATGCGAAGAGAAGAACCCATGACTGTAAAGGGTATAGTAAGTTTACTGGCAAATATTTTGAGCGGTAATAGATATTACCCTTATTATGTTCAGCTTCTTGTTGGCGGGGTCGATAAAAATGGTCCCAGTATCTATTCCCTTGATGCCGTAGGCGGAATTATTGACGAGAGAAAAGCTGTTTCAACAGGTTCAGGCTCACCAATGGCATACGGTGTTCTTGAAGACAGGTATGTAGACAGGATGCCCATTGATGATGGAGTTGAACTCGCAGTGCGCGCGCTGCATAATGCCATGAAGCGTGATTCAGCATCCGGTGATGGCATTAATGTAGTAAAGATCACTAAAGATGGATTTATGCAAGTGGAAGATAGCGTAGTTAAGAAAATACGCGACACACTTACATAATTCATCTTTTATTTTTAGCATACTTAGGATATTTAGGTTTTTTTTAGAAGGAAAACAATAATGACAGTTGAAGAAGTATTAAATGATTTGAAAAAGAAAATAAAAGCGCAGCTTCCCAAGGATATCACGATCTCTGATGTTGATTTTGAGGGGCCTGAACTTGTTATTTATACTGAAGAGCCACGAAAATTCGCTGATGACGGAGATCTTATCAAGGGTCTTGCAAAGGAACTGAGAAAACGTCTTGTTGTAAGGCCTGACCCGAAAGTTCTTGCACAACCTGAAGAAGCGATCACTGCAATTGCAAAGATTGTTTCAGCAGAATCCGGAATTTCAAATCATTTTTTTGATGTGGACACTGGTGAGGTTGTAATTGAAGCGGAGAAACCCGGACTTGTTATAGGAAGGCACGGCGAGACACTTCGCGAGATCACAAAAGAGATCGGGTGGACACCAAAGGTGGTCCGCACACCTCCTATGAAATCCACGACCGTGAACAATATCCGCCAGTTCATGCGCGCCAACAAGGAAGAGCGAAAAACCCTTCTTAAAACCATAGGCAGAAAAATCCACCGCGGCGTTTCATCCAAGGATAAATGGGTACGACTGACCACTCTGGGCGCCTGCCGTGAAGTAGGACGCAGCTGTTTTTTGCTTTCGACCCCTGAAACAAGGATCTTAATTGACTGCGGTGTAAACGTTGGCGGTGACGATAATGGCTCACCCTACCTGTATGTGCCTGAGGTGCATCCCATAAGTCAGATCGATGCAGTGGTTCTTACCCATGCACATCTCGACCATATAGGGCTTGTTCCATTATTGTATAAATATGGTTTTGAAGGGCCAGTTTATTGCACACCTCCCACGAGAGACCTGATGGCTTTACTTCAACTGGATTATATCGATGTTGCCGCCCGTGAGGGCAAGAAAAGCCCATATGAATCGGTTATGATCCGTGAAGTTCTCAAACATACCATAACATTGAATTATGGGGATGTCACAGATATCGGTCCGGACATGAAACTGACATTCCATAACGCAGGTCATATCCTCGGTTCTTCTGTCGCTCATTTCCATGTCGGGGATGGCCTGTATAATATAGCTTTTACCGGCGATTTCAAATATGAAAAGACACGCCTCTTCGATCCTGCGATCAATGATTTCCCGCGGGTGGAAACAATAGTCATGGAAGCGACTTATGGCGGGTCAAGGGATATGCAGCCTTCAAGAAAAGATGCTGAACGGCATTTGCAGGAAATAGCCAAAGAAACCCTTGAGAATGGCGGGAATCTCCTGATACCTACATTCGCTGTAGGAAGGAGCCAGGAAGTCATGATAGTGCTTGAGGAAGCAATCCGGAAAGGAATAATCCCGGATGTGCCGGTTTATCTTGATGGTATGATATATGAAGCAACAGCAATTCATACAACGCACCCGGAATATTTGAACAATGAACTGAGAAACCAGATTTTCCATAAAGGTATGAATCCGTTCCTTGCAAAATGCTTTGTCCAGGTCGATTCAAAAGAAAAACGACAGAAAATCCTGGATGACCGTGAATCCTGTATAGTTCTTGCCACGTCAGGCATGATGAACGGCGGCCCTGTCATGGAATATTTGAAAGCATTCGGACCGGAAGAAAAGAATAAGCTTGTTTTCGTAGGTTACCAGGCTGAAGGTACGCTTGGCAGACGCATCCAGAAAGGCTGGAAGGAAATTCCCATGCATGCAGCCGGAGGAAGAACTGAGACTGTAAAGATCAACATGAATATTGATACAGTTGATGGATTCTCAGGTCATTCTGACAGGATGCAGCTTATGGAGTATATCAGGAAAATGAGACCAAGACCCGAGCATGTCCTGACCCAGCATGGTGACGAAAAGAACTGCATGGACCTTGCCAGTTCAATCTATCGGAAATTCAAGATTGAGACCAGGGCGCCAATGAATCTGGAAACGATAAGGCTTGCTTAGAATGATTTAACAGGTATCAATGAAATTGGCGATTCCTATTTTCAACCAAAAACTATTAATCTTTATAAAACAGAATAATAATTTGCCGTATCAAGAACGATTTTGATATGGTGCACGCTATGATGAGCTAGCAAGAAATCGCTGGAAAAGCCATATTGGAAATAGAAATAACTTTTCCAAGTTTCCCGGGCGTAATTGCCCTGAGACAGTCCATAGTCTAAAAGGAAGTGGCTTTATTGGGATTTCACCCTATAAGGGATGCTGTAAGAAAGCGCATGGGGAGTGGAATAAGAAAATGCAGAGCGCAATTTGCGGCGAAGCAAACACAAATGTTTGTTATGAGGGTGCCGCATTCCCTCCAGAAACCACTGGAGAGTCAGCTCATCACCCTTTCCATTTATTAGTGCTACTTTATTCACACAATACTATTTATAAGTGCTACTAAATAACAAGATTATAAGGAAAAACGGGTTGGAAATAAGATTGGTGGATAGGAAATGGGTTTATGTTAAGAACGCGGCAAGAAAGGGTAGAATTATTAAAAGCTGGCATTTTTGGGAAAACAATAGAAAGGCTTTATATAAAATATAATAATTTTATAATAGTGGGCAATCCTATTTTTCATGAGCTGGTTGAAATTAATACAGAGAAAATTAAGGATATCGCCATAAGTCAGGAAGCAACCGCTGAATCAAGTTTGTAGAACCCGTAAGTCATAGAACGATGTTAATTTTGTCCCATATTTGATTGAAATCATTCAAATTTGCCTTTAAACTTTTGGAAAGAAAATATATTTTACCATATTTGTTGCCTTCTGTTGTGATTATTCCATTTTTGGCGAGGATATCAAGATGGTACCTGGTAGTTTTATAATCTATATTCAAAGCCTCAGCTAATTGATTTGCATTATACGGTTTATCAATAAGGCGCTTCAGGATAAATCCACGGGTATATCCACCTCGTGTTCCTGCAAACATTTGCCAAAATAGCCTATTCAACGACACTCAAACCCCAATAAGAGACAATTTCTCATATACACTCCCTGTGAATAACTATGCTCTGCAAAATAATAAAGCTTATCAAGCCGATTAAATAGAAAATATGTTTCGAAAAGTCCAGCATCCTCAAATTATGGATGGATTTATATACTTTCAACAACGAAAATGTATACCATGGCAATGTCTAAAAAGATTATGGAAAGAAAGGAACGTGATCGCAAGGAAAAAATAACAGAACTTGAAAAGATGGCAGCATCAGGTAGCGGTGAAGCCAAAAAGAAACTTGCCAAAGAAAAAAGAAAATTGAAATAATCCTATATTAAAATATCCGCAGGAGCGTCGCACAATTTCACAAGTGCCTCAGCCTCGATAAAGTGGAGGCTGGCAGGAATCAAGAGTGTGTGCAGCGGACCTCCGAAATCATATTCTTTTATTTTTTCAAGATAATCCGAATGAACTGTGGGTGATGGGGAACCGGCGCGTGCAATACCAATAGCAAGAGCATTTACAAGCACACCTTCACCTCGTCTTTCTTCCATTTCCAGAAGAAGGGAGACAGCTTTTCTAATATCCATAAAGCCTTTTTCCCGGTCAATATCAAGAAAAACAATAGTATGCAGGTCATTTTTCCTGTTCATTTTTATCGTATCATACGGAGCTTCGGATATGATCGTCTTTTCATTCCTGGTATAAGGGAAAGGGATCGTGGTGGATTTCCCGAACCTGTAATTTTGAAGGCCGCTTAATCCCGAAACAGCCGAATAGATTGATGGCGCATGGATGATCGCAGATTCGATGCCAAGATCTTTTGCACGTAAGCGAAGATCAATATGCGTGGTCGCAACCATAGCATCGCCTCCGCTTAAGAATACCACATTTTCATTGATTGACCGTGATAACCAGACAGGTTCCAGCTCAACTTCCTCCCGTGTGAGTATGATCAACTTCTTTCCATAGAATTTTTCAATTTTTTCAATGGAAGTACCGATAAGATTTGACGTATAGAATTCAGCATAGACCGCATCAGCATTTTTTACAGCTTCCAGTCCTTTTACAGTTATATCTTTTTCATCATATAGCCCAAGTCCGATAAATGTAAGCATAATTCTTTTATATGGAATCCATTATTTGTAAGTCTTGCCATAGAAAACTATAAAAATTAAGTGAGCTTTATTAAAGCGATGGAAACAGGTCAAAATCTAAACGGTATCGGTCTCACAATAGGAAGCATCCTGGGATATATTGCTATCCTTGCTGGAATCATAATGACTATTTTGCTACTTGAAACAGTTTTTGGTGGCGAAATAATTTAAACAATATCCTCGTGAAACCAGAAATGATGGAATCCCTGTGTATCAGGGTACCAAGAACCGAAGGTGAATTGTCAAGGAAAAAATTAATCGAGCTTTGTCTCCTTGACAATAACTTAAAAATTAAATCAGATGGGGCATACATATTAATTCCGGTTTTAAAGCCAGTCGAAGGATTGGGAATACTGGAAAAAGATATTTTTGAAATTGCACAGCGTGAAAATCCATTGACCCAAGTTCCTGGCGCTTATGAGTTAATAGGGAATATTGCTATCATTGACCAGCATGAAGAAAATGCGCCGGAAATTGCAAAAGTCCTTTTGCAGCATAAGAATATAAAAACAATATTCCAGGCAACAAGTGCAGTTTGCGGAGAATACCGGACCCGTGAGCTTTTATTTATCGCAGGTTTAAAAAAGACTGAGACAATATACAGGGAAAACGGATGCAGATACTTTCTTGATGTTACACAGGTATATTTTACGCCGCGATTGTCAACTGAAAGGGTAAGGATCGCAGATCAGGTAAAAAATGGCGATAGAGTTGTTGATATGTTCGCAGGCATCGGGCCTTTTAGCATCCTTATTGCGAAAAGATTTCCCGAAGCGCATGTGATCGCTGTTGATAAGAATCCTGTGGCAATAAAATACCTCAGGGAAAATGTCCGGCTTAATAAAGTTAAGAATATCGAGATAAGAGAAGGTGATGCAAGGGAAGAAGTCAAAGGAATTTCGGATGCAGACCACGTTATTATGAACCTTCCACACAGCGGATTAGAGTTCATTGATAGCGCTTTTGGGATTATTAAAAAAGGCGGGATAATACATTTTTATGCAATTTCGCATGAAAATGATCTATTTGAAGGCTTGATCAAGGAGATTGAAGTTTCTGCGAGGAAGTCAGGGCTTCGAGTATGTCCCATTGACCACAGGATCGTGAGGCCATATGCACCGTATCAGTATAATGTTTGCCTCGATTTTCATGTCACCAGGCATCATTAGGATATTAGCCTTTTTATAGCAAACCTATATTCAGGAGGTTAGTGTTAGATGTGTGGTTTTTAGCAGGTTCTCAGTAGTGTAAGGCTTTGATAAAAAAGCATTTGCAAGGTCAGCAACTCTCGCAAGTTTATCTTTTTCAGTTAATCCACTGACCGCGATAATCTTGATTTCAGGATTAATTATGCGGATCTCTCGAATGCTTGCTGGGCCATCCATTACTGGCATCATCATATCCATAAGAACAAGTTTGATCTCTTCTTTGTGTTGCGAATACAATGCAATAGCCTCTTTACCATCATTAGCTGTTATTACTTTATACCCATGTATTTCCAATGTTTTTTTGGTTATTTCACGAATCTGGTCTTCATCATCAACAATAAGAATTGATTCTCCATTCCCTGCTGGCATTTTATATTGATGCTCCTGTGCTTTCAGTGTTTCAGGTGTTGTAATAGCGGGCAAATAAACTTTAAATGCGGTTCCTTTTCCAAATTCACTATATACATTTATAAATCCGCCATGACTTCTTACAATCCCATGAGATATAGAAAGACCAAGACCTGTGCCTTTCCCTTGTTCTTTTGTCGTGAAAAACGGATCAAAAATCCTATCTATTATCTTGGGAGAAATACCGGTTCCAGTATCAGAGACCGTGATAACAATATGAGGACCAATCTTAGCTTCAGAATTCATTCTTGCGTAATCTTCATCAATGAGTAGATTTTCAGCAGAGATACCTAAGATACCGCCGTTTAACATTGCATCACGAGCGTTCACACAGAGGTTAATTATAACTTGATGTAATTGTGTAACATCCCCTGAGATAGTCCAGAGGTCTCTGGATATATCGGTTTTTATTTGGATATTTCTTGGAAATGTCTCTTTTACTATCTGCCTTATTTCTGAGATGAGATTTGCTACTTGAAGAGCATTGCGTTCACCTTCAACACCTCTTGTAAATGATAATACCTGCTTCATCAAATTAGCTCCACGATATGTACTTCTTTTAATTGTATTAAGCAACCCGTGGCCCTCTTTATCTGTTATTTTTTCTTGTAATAGTTCCTGTGATAGCATTATTGGCGTGAGCACATTGTTGATATCGTGTGCTATTCCGCTTGCAAGCGTGCCTAAGCTCTCCATCCGCTGCGCTCGGAATAACTGCGACTCAAGCCTTTTCTTTTCTGTGATATCTTTCACAGTTCCCATACTTGCCACCCTTCCGCTATAATTGATAAGCCCAACGTTCATATTAACTAGTATTTTTGTTCTCCCATCCTTGTGCATCATATGAAATTCGTACTCAGGAGGGATATTCTCCCCTGCCTGCCTTCGGCGATAGCGGTCGGAAACCATCTCTGAATCCTCTGGCGCAACAAGTTCAGTATAATCCTTTCCAGTAACTTCTTTTACGCTGTATCCAGCCACTCTGGCAAATGCTTCATTGGCAAATTGTATTTTGCCATCCTGAATAATAAAGACGCCATCTTGGATATTATCAATTAACTTGTGATATTTTTCCTCAGCATTCTTGCGCTCGGTAATTTCGGCTTGCAACGTTTCGTTAGTTTTTACCAATTCTGCGGTTCGCTCCTGAACTCGCATCTCTGACTCGTCGCGCGCTGTATGAAGCGCCTCTTCAGTTTGTTTTCGTTCTGTGATATCACGGGAAATTCCAGTCGTGCCTATGACCTTACCCCTGTCATCATATATCGGTGTTTTGATAGTCTCTATCCATGTTTTTCTGCCATCTTTATCTATCAGCGGTTCTTCAACTTGTTTTCGTCTGCCGGTTTCCATGACCTCTCTATCATCAGCAATGTATCCTTCTGCTAGATACTTGTGCCAGATATCTAAATCAGTTTTATCAACTACATCCTCAGGACTCAATCCGCATACCTCTGCGAATGGTTTATTTACTGCTATAAAGCGGCCTTCTTTATCCTTCAGCCAGGCGATATCCGGTATGTTATTAAGAATAGCAGTTTGCTGGTGAATACTTTTCTGCAGTTCTTCCTCTATTCGTTTGCGTTCTGTGATATCTCTTACAATGCAGATATGTCCCTGATAGTTGCCATTCTCATCCCAAATACCCTTACCTCTGACCTCTGTAGGAATTATCGTGCCATCCTTCCTCAAACCCGGGACATCTCCGCTAAATATACCTATATCCTTGTTATGCATGGTATTGGATAAGTCCTCTTCAGTTGGAGCTATCATCTTAGGCAGCGTGATTTTATGCCAGGTATTTCCAATAAGCTCATTTTGATTATAGCCAAAAAATGCAGCATATGATTCATTTACATAGATGAACCTGTCTTTTTCATCAGCTATGGTAATGCCATCTGTACTGCTGGCAAAGGCTTTAAGGAACCTATCTTTTTCTATCTCAGCTTGCTTACTCTTGGTTATGTCGCGTGCTGTGGTAAGGAGTACTTTATGTCCACTAAGTTCAAGAAGATCTGCGCTCAGTAACGCATGATAAATCGTTCCATTCTTGCGTTTTAATCTAACCTCCCAATCGCGTACTCTGCCAGTTTCCTGCAAAATTTTAAGGAACAACTTGCGCTCATCTGGATCAACGTAAGTAGAGCCAATATCTACGGATTTTAATTCTTCCAGAGTGAACCCCGTCATCTCCAGCATATTCATGTTGCTGTCGAACACTTTACCTTCAATACCTGTGATTCCAATCCCTACTGGAGCGGCTTCAAACAAGGTATGATATTTTCCTTCGGATTCCCGTAACGCTTCCTCAATCCTCTTAAGCCCGGTAATATTTCTGACAACCTCGACTCCCCCTATGATTTTCCCTGTAGAATCTTTTAAAGGCGATCCAGTAAGTTCGTAGTATAATATGCCATTGTCTGTGGGAATTCTTCTCTCTGTTTTATGAATTTTTCCATCCTTGAATGATAGTTCAATAGGGCAATCTTCACAGATAGAATCCTTTCCTTCATACACTTTGTAACAGTACTCTCCAATATGGTTCCCGTATATCTCATTCTGGATCTGATTTTGATATACAATTTTATAATCGATATCCTGCAGGATTATACCATCACCTATGGCTTCAATAATCGCATTTGTTTTGTTTTTCTCATCCTCAGCCTTTCTGACAGCTCCGTTCTGATCTATAACAGCTTCTTTCAGAGCGTCTTCTGCTCTTCTGAGCCTTGTTACACCAGACTGGATATAAATACCGAATAAAATGAAAATAGATCCAAATAACAATCGTATTGCGATCTCGTGATTAGTTGGGGTAATTAGTAGTCCAATAAGTGTACTTTCGTGGAATATCAGAGAATCCATAAGTGAATCCAGAATCCAGGCAAGCACAAAAAGTCCAATACTCACCCATATATATTTTGTTCCATCCGATAATTTTATTTTTTCATTTTTAGAGCCCATATTCTCTTATCTCCAAAAACTTATATTTTTGACTTTGTCGATTTCCTGTGCATAATATGTCTAATGTAAGCCCATCATAATGCCTTTTAAGAAAAAGATTCCTATGTGAAGATAATTGCTTTAGTTTTATCGATAATTTTAAATCTATAATTTTTCTAACCATTTAGCTATATCAATACATTGATTTGTATGACCTATTATTTTATCTTCTTTAATCTGCGGGCTGAAATTCGACGCAAGCTAAGTTATCCACTCTTGCTATTCCATAGAACTGGCACCTATCGTAGGCAGGGTCGAACCATGTACAATCTCCACATCTATTGTCATATTCTCTATTCAATGACTTTCACTCCTGTATTTAAACATTTCACTCTTTATTTAACTATTTATGCCATGAGGAGGTTGCTAATGTCCTCAAAATTGCATTGATTGATATTGATAGATGCTCATGTAAATATTTTTTGGTCAAGCGTTATATTTATCAATCATGTAATAGATAGGCCTAGTGGAGACAGAGGATAATGGAGCAAAGGTGGTGGCAATGAGTTGCTGATAATGCGGAGAATCAAGAGCTAATTAGAGCCTAAGTCAGCGTGCGGCAATGAAGCGACTCGTCCGCAAAGGATGAATTAGAAATTCTGGAGATATAGAGGCAGGAAGCAGCTTTTAGGTCTCCGCAACCGCCTTTAATAATCAGTTATTTCTGCTCAATGCGTATATTTTTCAATCAAACTTATCTCCTTTTTTCCACCCGCATATATCGGGGTTATATAATCAATAACATCTGGCTTGATAGACAGGATATCAGTTTTCCCGTTACTTATCGCACCACCTGCTTCTGAAATGATCTTTCCCATGGGATTTGCTTCAAAAAGCAGCCGCAGCTTTCCTTTTTCTTTCCCTTTAATGCCAGGATACGTGAACACACCGCCCTTATGGAGTATCTGATGCATGTCAGCCACAAAAGAGCCGCTGAATCGCAGTTTATAACCCTCATTTTCAAGACTTGAAATGAATCTGGCATGCGCTGGCAGGTAATCCTTGCGAAGAGCACCGGGTGCGTATATTTTCCCATCAGGCATCTTAATATTTTCCGCTGTCAGATGGAAATCGCCTTTTTCATCCATTACGAAATCATGCACACCATTGCCTGCTGTAAAAGTAAGCGTTGTAAGTGGTCCGTATAGAATATACATGGCAGCGATCATGTTTTTACCCATATCAAGAACAGTCCCCGGATAAATGCCGATAATTGTCCCGACAGCAAGATTCACATCGATCAGTGAAGAACCATCAAGAGGATCAATGACAACCCCGAACTGGTTCTTCGGATTATCGATCTCAATGATTCCAGGCTGCTCTTCTGTTGCGATATAGCGAACCAGCCTTGTTTTCTTCAATCCGTTTATGAGGACATCGTCTGCCCATTTATCAAGAGCCATCTGCTCTTCGCCATATATATTATGTGTACCTGCCTTATTCTGGCTTTTCAGGAAACCGCTCTTTATTGTTTGTCCATTTTCGGCAAAAAAAAGTATCAATTCTGATAATTTCGGATCAGTGTTATTTTTGAAAAGAAAATCTTTAAGGTTCATGCTCTCACACTCTCATTTTTTTAGTATTCTGATTAAGTAATAAGGCGCTAAATAGTTATCGTTTTAGTTACCCTGCCACTAATGTTACCTGTTGGCTTCTTCAGAAGTTCAATATCCTGCACGACTTCAGAATTTATTACTGGTGAGACCGTGATCGTTCTATTTGTATAATATGTCGGCAGAAATATCGCCGTAAGATTATATGTACCCGGGGTAAGGGCAAGCGAATAGAACCCGGCTGCATCAGTCGTTGTTGAGATGCTGGTATTGGTGGATATCATCACTCCTGCGATACCCGTTTTGTCAACACTGTCCATCACTGTGCCGTTAATGAAACCCATAGGAGGTGGGACCAGTGATTTTATCGCTGCAAATACATCAATCCTGCCTGCACCGTAATCATTGTCTTTTCCTGCCAATCCTTTATCTACTGATGTATTTTCAAGTATACTT
Organism: uncultured archaeon; assembly: GCA_902384525.1. Lineage (GTDB taxonomy): Archaea > Halobacteriota > Methanosarcinia > Methanosarcinales > Methanoperedenaceae > Methanoperedens. The sequence continues at coordinate 4,021 of CABMCA010000033.1, read as the reverse complement.
TTTACCTGCAATGGTGAAAGAGGTGTTCCAAGTTGTCTTGCGGCCTGTAAGAGCAAAGCTGCGGCTCCAGACACATGAGGAGTTGCCATGGAGGTACCTGACATCATTGTATATCCGTTTGAAAGATAATATAATGAAATGATATTGATACCTGGTGCGCTGACATCAGGTTTTGTCAGCACTTCCCCATCTACTGTGATAGGTCCTCTGCTGCTGAAAGAAGCTATTACATCAGAACCACTAACAGCTCCGACTGCGATCACATCTTTTTCTCCCCCAGGATAATTGATTGTTCCGGGATTTGGACCGTCGTTCCCTGCTGCTGCTATCACTACAACTTCCATATTTATTGCATTATTGATTGCCAAATGTATCGGAATGGAGCGCACAGTATCTCCAAGCGACATACTGATAATATCAGCGCCATTCTCAACCGACCATTGAATTGCATTTACTATATAGCTATTAAGACACCATCCACCACTGTTGCATACCTTGGCTATGAGCAAACTCACGTTCGGAGCCACACCTGTGGTCGTCCCGCCAGCACCATTCCCACCCACAGTCCCTGCAACGTGTGTCCCGTGACCGGCGTCATCCGCAGGATCATTATTATTATTTACAAAATCGTATCCTTTTATGATCCTTCCTGCGATATCAGGATGCGCCGCATATATCCCTGTATCGAGAACAGAGACGTTAATGCCAGTGCCATCAATTCCGATTTCCCAGGCATTTGTTGCATTGATCTGTTTTATTGCATTTGTTGCCCGATCTATCTGCCCCTGTGTGACCTGGGTTGAAAGAGAAAAATTTTCAAGGATGTGAATTTCGGAATCAAGTTCTATACTCTCAACATCATCCCTTATTGAAAGAGCCTTGATAACCCCCGGAGATGCGTTCACCGCTACCGCGTTAACGATCCAGAATTGTCTTATTTTATCGGCCTTTCCCTTCACCTTTTCATCTTTCAAGAAATCAGCAAGCTGCTGCTGGCTGCTTGAAGCATGATTTTTCATTGAATTTATTGTCAATTCTTTTGATTTTGAAACTGATGTGATTGCAGGTTTATCTTTGAGCACTATTATCACTGGCACTTTATCATGAGTTAACATGAGTGATTCAACCTGAGGAGATATTTTATTATTAACAGCCCCGGCAAATACTGAAAATGCTATCAATAATATCAAGGCCACAGATACCTCTACAAACAGGATTATTTTATTTTTTAGAAGCATTTTTAGATTATACATGACTTTCAAGTATTTTGATTTTGCTATTAATCAATTTTATCATATTCCCTGACATTATAATCAAGTATGCTAACTCTTGGAATTGTGAATACCTATGATAAAATAAAGATCCATGAAGCTCATTACCGCAGCATTGCCAGGGCAGCACCTATCGCTTATGCTTTCGGTTTCAATCTAGCGCTTTTTGATTTCCCTTTCAAGATGAATGCAGAAGAACTTGTGAATTTCATAAAAGACAAAACAACTATCGGCGGCTCAGGAAAATATCTTGCAGAGCTATTCGGAACTGGCAGGTTTTTCGTATTTGACCTGCCTGAAAAAGGGTTCCAGCCGCAGTTTGGCTCTCCTGTCGTAACAACTTCACATCCTGATAAGAAAAAAGAGATAGCTCTCCCTGAGCTTGTTGAACAAATAACAAGGAAAAAATCATTTCTTTTCCTTATCGGGTTAGGGCATAAAGGACTCCCGTCCGATCTATTTGAAATGGCACCGTATCATCTGGATATTACTTCAAAAGGTGTATCACTTGAAACCTGTACGGCGATAGGGGCTGTTCCTGCCGTTATTACAGGGCGCCTGGGTAGTATGAAAAATAAAAATGAGATGCACGATTATTTCTTCGCTCCAGAAAAACCTGCTCCCACAACGTCGGCTTAGGAAGAGTATTTCATCGAATAATGTCAATCTCTCCCCAAGTGTAAAACCAGTATTTTATATCTGTGCCAATACTTTCACAAGAGGATGTACAGGCTGTTTGTCGTTGAAACTGATACCAGTTCTTTCCTTAAAGGTTATTCTTGATTTCATTTTTGCCTTCTTTGATTCCTCGGCACGTTCTAATATTTTCCTGGCGTTTGCGGAATAGTAATCCTCTTCGCATTCACAGCATTTTACATATGGCTGACCCTTACCCACTGAAACATGGAAATAAAAATTTTCCAGATCACTATTTCCACATACTTTACACGGAATGAATTCTTCTATTATTTCACTAACTCTCATAATTATCCCCAATATATTAGTGGCTATCATCATATAAATAATTTATTGCTGTTTCAGTCCTTGATGAAGCGACTATTGAAGAATTCAAAGTCAGTCTGCGCAGCCAGCTTAGAACCTATCCGAACACAGAGAGCACAGAGATTTTTAAATATATCTCTGTGTTCTCTGTGACCTCTGTGGTTCATTCGGAAATGTAATATTGATTGATTTTTCGGATAGGCTCTTATCCGCCCAGGGTTACGAAGAAGCCAGCAAAATATGGAACGGGATGATTGATAAGCATCCTGCGCTCATTGCATGCTGCACCGGTGTTGCTGATGTCATCAGCGCTGTCAATTTCGCCCGTGCCAAAAAATAAGAGAGGTAAAAAAGAAATAAATAAAAAATCTACCTACATTCTGTCCATTATTTCTAATGCTTCTTCAAGCGGTAATGCAGGAGCTATATGGGGCACGCCGATTTCTCTAAATGGATAGGTTATCTTTAGTATCGCTTCTTCGTTTGGGGCATCAAATATTGCCACAGAGATATGCCTGCCTATCAAGAGATACCTGTTAATCAATTTCACTTCATCTGGATATTTGAATTCTTTCCAAAGTTCCATGAGTTTTGAAGTGTCTCCGGATTCCATTTGAACCATAGTACAAATAACATTCACTCACCTCCCATAATATGAATGCAATTAAGCGATATAAATACGTTGACATTATCAGAAACATGGGACTGATTCCCAAAATATTTATCCTTCCAAACCCCAACTTTAGCATATAATTGAGGTCATAATATTATGCAAAAAATAATAGTAACAGGAGGAGCGGGTTTCATCGGAAGCCATGTAGTAGACAAATTACTAACAGGCGAAAATGAAGTCACAGTTATTGATAACCTGAGTTCCGGGAAAATGGAGTTCCTTGAACATCATATTCATGATAAGAATTTCAAATTCGTTAAACTTGATATGCTGGAACTTGAAAAATTAACATACGCCATCAAAGGCGCTGATTTCATATATCATCTTGCGGCAAATCCTGACGTGCGCCTTGGGGCGCAAAATACCAAAGTCCATCTTGAGCAGAACATAATCGTTACCTATAACCTGCTTGAAGCGATGCGGATGAATAAGCAGCAAAATATTGTTTTTACATCCACATCCACAGTATATGGCGAGGCATCAATTATACCCACACCTGAAAATTATGGGCCTCTTGTTCCGATATCATTATACGGCGCTTCAAAACTTGCATGTGAAGCGCTTATCACTTCATATTGCCATACATTTGATATGAGGTCCTGGATATTCCGTTTTGCAAATATCGTGGGCGAGCGGGGAACCCACGGGATAATAATAGATTTCATTAACAAGCTCAGGAAAGATCCCCAAACTCTTGAGATACTTGGAGACGGGCAGCAGCGAAAATCTTATATCCATGTTTCTGATTGTGTGGATGCTATTTTATTCGTAGTAAGGAACATCCATGAAATGGCAAATATATTCAATATCGGTTCAAATGATACAATAAATTCAACCGAAATTGGCGAGTTGATCGTTAAAGAAATGGGATTAAAAAATGTTAAATTCACATATACAGGCGGGAAGCGCGGCTGGAAAGGAGATGTGCCAAAAATGCTTCTTTCCATCGAAAAATTGCAGAAGCTGGGCTGGAAACCCATCCACAATTCAAAGAGCAGCGTAAGCGCTGCGACAAGAAGTACTTTAGGAAAATTATAATGGTCACTTTATTCTGTCCAAAATGCGGTAAAGATAC
>CABMCA010000032.1 GCA_902384525.1 uncultured archaeon | reverse complement strand
TGGCTGGGCGATGTTTACATCAACCGGACTTGACCAACTGATTCCATTGGATGAGGTTCTGTACCTCACTGCAGATGAGGCTGCAGTACATCCTGCTCCTGCATCCACGCTCCACATGAAATATTCATAAGGACTTTTTCTTACGATAGATGGAGATTCAGACTGATAGTTTGGTACGGTTAAAATATCTTCTTCAGGGGACCAGGTAGTGCCACTTGTTGATGTTCTTCGTTTAATTGTTGTGATAAAGTTCGTCGGGGATTTATTTGCTTCATCGTAATATACTTCTAACCTATTGGTGGTATCATTGTAAACTATACCCGGGTCATCGTTCTCTGATAGTGAACCGGGTGGCTGGTCTATCGGATTGGTAAGTCCGGCCGGAACGACCCATGAAATTCCATCGTTGCTGGCTAAGATGGACGGGTTTTCGTAAGCAGCGTTTCCATACGGATAAGGAGTTATAGCCATCCAGTACTTATATCCGTTCCAACCGCTTGCGTTATAATAAATATCCGGGTGGACTGTCTGGCCGCTTCCGTCATAGGTTGGAGTATTCAAATATGTGGCATTGTTGTCCAGCGGCATTGAGAAATTATTTTCGAAAAGCTCAAATGTGTCACTGCCGCTGGCTATTGATTTTGCCGCTGGATTACCGTAGTAGATGTAAATAGTTGTGTTTGTTATATTATCGATTGAAGGGACTTTTACCCAGATTGTAGTGTTTGCGAGATTGAATGCCGTCTCGTTCCAGAAAGGTAGTAGTGTAACATTGTCGCTGCCGACAAACCTCAGGTCTGACCCGTCTGATTTCATTTTGCCTGCTGAAACAAGTGACCGGGTATCGATTGTTAAAACTATCTGATAGTTGGTTAGTTTTGCTCCAGCGTTATTGATGTCTATTGCTTTTCGATATTGCCAATTTTTATCGTACCAGGTACCTTGTTCTCTTACATTCCAAATCCATGTTTGTGATGCTGTTCCTATATTATTTGTACCTGCAACTGTGATGTTCCATGTTCCTGTTGCCGCATTGGTGCTTGTATAAGAAGATGTTCCCACATTATTATCGACCTTTACCTGACTGCCGTTAATGTACCATACTGCATTAACAGTTTGATCCCATGTTGCACTGAACGTTCTTGTTGCTCCCGTGTAATCGTTAACAGGCGTTGATGGGAGATATGACGTTATTACAGGGGCGGCCCCGATGTTTAATTTTTCTTCACTCCATGTTGCCCATGCTGGCTCTGGCGTAATGTATCGTGCTACAGCTATATAATCAACAAACAGATTAAAATTCTTATTTTTTATTACCTGGATGTTTCCGCCCCTGTACGTCCCATCAGATGCCAGTATCTCATCTTTGCCGTCTCTTGTTGACCTGACCGACGCCGGGTCATAAAATGACGTATATGTATACCACACATCCGGCAATGCCGATGATCTCGTACCCAACGAATTAAATGAACCACCGGTTTCACGCAACAATTGATCTGCATTTGCCGTGATGTCAATCCATGGGTCGAGATAACCATTATTATCCGAATTATAAACACCACCGTTAGAATGTGTCGTTAAACCGCCATAACCGGAGCTGCCGTTCAGGTATTTTACTCTTGAAATTATTTTCTTATTTGTATTTACTACCTGGTTTACTGTTTTGAGCTGTCCTGTTGGGTTGGGATTATACTGGGATAAACCAACTGTCAGGGCGCTATTATCCACCCTCCAATTTCCGGTTACCTTATCTACCCATTCTGCCGGCGTGATTTTCGTGGTGTCAAGCACTCCGGCAAAGTCTGTCCCATAAGGTCCTAATTGATCTCTTCTCCCTCCAAAGGTATAGATTTTATTGCCCACTACTCCGCCTGCTACACCATCTGCATCCCAATACCCCAGCTCGCCCCAGTTCCATGAATTACGACTTATGTTGTAAATCCAATATCTTGAGAAGAATTCACCATAATTACTTTGCCCCTGCAAAACGTAAATGTTGCCGTTTACTACCGGATTCTCTCTCAAACTTCCGTATAAATTCACGTACATGGACGCTCCGGTTCTCCAGGTGTTTGTAGTTATGCTATAAATCTGCACATTATTTATTTCTAGATTATAAAAACCACCTATTACATATATCTCATTGTTATAAAAAGCCATTATGTGCCAGCTTTTTATGTTATTCGGGGGATTATTAAGTTTAATATAAGCATCATTCACAGGGTCGTATCGAAAAAGAGAATTGTTATATAGCAAATATATGTAAGCTCCACCGGTAACTGCTGATAATCCTTGATTCTGTAATTCCGATGGCAGATCTGTATTTTGTAATAACCAAGTATTTCCGATTGGATCATATTTTTCGGTTTTAAGGTTCACAGGTAATCCATCGATACGATTGGTACCGCCAAAACAGTAAATATTATCGCCATTAGCAGCACACGCAAGTCCCCACCTGGCATAGTTTAAATTTGCTACCTTGGAGTAAGTATCACTAACCGTGTCGTATGCAAAAGCTTCAGCCCTGGGATCTCTTGCTCCATTATTGTACCCGCCGATTGTATATATCTTGCCATTCAGCACTGCACCTGCTCCATCCGCATTCGGTTGTGGTCTTTTTTGTATTTTTTGCCAGGATTCAGGCACGAAATCATCAAAGAACTCAAAGGTCTTTTTCCCATTTTTCAGGTCAATTGCAAACGGGTTGCCGTAGTAGAGATTTACAGTGCCGTTTCCTGTAATATTCACCCACACCTTACCTGTTCCGTTATCTTCTATCCAGTAAGATAAAGGAGTTGTATTGTCCAGGGTAAATCTGATATCTGCAAAATTTGTGCTGGAATGGCCATTAAAAAAAACATGGGTTGCGTTGTTTATACCCATTGAATTACTTAGATTTAGTGAGAGCTGATAGGGTCTTGCACCATTTGGAATTTGGCTATCGATTCTATAGTTCCATGAACCATTCCACCAGGTCATGCGGTCTTCTTCAATTCCGGCGAACATGGGAATTGTTTTAATTGAAAATTTTCCTGTTTCCGCTTGTCTATAGAAAGTTAATTTCACAAAATAGGTCTCACCTTTTTTTATTGTTCTGCCATCGGACAAAAACTGTTTCCATTCGTCACGATACCTGGTTTCCTGGCGGCTGCCTGTTTGTTCAGTTACATTCCAGAAAAATTTTATATTTAACGGAGTGGAGGATAGTACTTCATAACGGTCAAAACCAATTGTACCTTTTCCCCCGAGAAATGTTATATTCCATTTCTCTTTTGCATAAGCTCCCCAGTCTAATTGCCATGGGTTAGCATCGTAAATTTCAGTGACATCGTTATATGACCGTATATCCGGAATCGTTTGATTTTTTTCAACGAGGTCAAATTCAGGCATTGTGACATTGTACCCGGTAGTTTCAAGAATCTCCCACTTCACATTTGATATTTTATTTTTTCCTTCGAATTTTTTCCAGTTAGTATTGAAATCTTTACTTTTATTGAAAGTGTAATTCACATATGAAGTAATTTTAAAAACCTCTTCCATTGTAGCCAGATCCGGTTTGGCGGAAACTTGCTGGATTGTTATTAATGTTTCATTTGT
>CABMCA010000031.1 GCA_902384525.1 uncultured archaeon | reverse complement strand
CACTTTCAAGCTCCCTGATTAGGGAGAGCTTGAATTCACGTGTATATCTTTTTCTTGATGTTTTTCCCATGTTTTCCCTCTCTAAGACACACCTTAACTACCTGTCTACTTTGAGGGGCGCACTCCAGATAGGCAATTTACACATACGAGATATTAAAATGATAAACATATCAATATTCGGAAAAAACCCAATGACAATCTTAGCTGCAACAGTATTCCTTTCCACGATGCTTGGAATCGATGCAACAGAAATGTTTTGGGGGTGGTGCTTCTTATCATTGCTGTAACTACAATAAGGCGCTATTAAAAAATAATAAATATAAAACTACCAATTATTTTCTTTTTTTCTAATTCATCCGACGATTTTTAACAGCATCCTTCATCCGACACAGACTTGACAGAACCAGCTCGCAGTATTATTTAATTACCTAAACAACAATTTCACATAAAATGGTAAAAATTATTGTTATCAATAACTATGGCCAGACCTGCCACCTTATACACCGTGCTGCACGCGATCTTGACCAGGAAGTGGAGCTGGTGAAAAATACTTCTTCCATAGAAGAGATCCTTGAAAAAAAACCGGACGGATTGATACTCAGCGGCGGCCCCACACTTACGCGCGCGGGAAATTGCAGCGTGTATGTTAAAGAGCTTGACCTTCCCATACTTGGCATTTGCCTTGGCCACCAGGTCATGGCGCAGGCTTATGGCGGGGCAGTGAGAACAGGCGCTGCGGGTGGATATGCCGCAATTGAAATAGAGGTTATTGAAGAAAACGATATATTAAAAGGACTTGGGCCGAAGACGAACGTATGGGCATCACATGCAGATGAAGTATCTGTACTTCCAGCTGATTTTATCAGGCTTGCCCGTTCCCGGATATGCGAAGTAGAAGCTATGAAACACAGGACAAAGCCCTTATATGGTGTCCAGTGGCATCCTGAAGTCTCTCATACTGAAAAAGGAAACGAGCTTCTCATGAACTTTTTTGGGGTATGTGAGACCTATCGGCCAACAACATGACCGCATAACCAACTATTGCAAAAAATGCACCTGTTGCCATAACACCCCTGAACCCAAAATATTGAAGAACAATTCCCCCTGTTAATGAGCCAATAATAGAGGCAAAAGCAATGGATGAATTAAGCAACCCGGCAGCAGCCCCTTTTTCTTCATTATTATTTATTAGCTCGTTCGTTGAACCGACATATAGAAATGAATATGAAAAAGCGATCAGGGCAAGACCAGGAACAGCCTGGTAAAAAATTGTTAACGGTATCAAAGCAATAAATGCTGCCGCAGAAAGCAGGTCGCCTGCATGGACCAGGGACTTATTATCATATCCGTCAAGCCGTCTCATTATAAAGAATTGAAGCCCGGGATTCAACATATATATTATTCCTATCCAGAATTTATTGGCATGAAGACTGGCAAGGTATAAGGGGAAGATCAACCAGACAGCATTTGCCCCAATTTGTCGCAAGAAAAATGGAAAATAAATATACCAGTTTTTTTTAAGGAGTTCAACTGAGAATAAATTTGTTTTCTTTTTTGTACCGGCCCGGGTTGCAGGAAGTGTTAATGTGATAAGGAACGATGCTGCAAACAAAAGAGATGCAATAGTGAAAATCTCTGAGTATACAGCTATAACTCCTGCCATCAGGTTACCAAGCGCCCAGCCAAGCGGCATGAATGAACTGAATTTCCCGATGCTTCGTTCCAGGTTATAAACATAAAGCAAAAGCACTGCCGGGTAAATACCAGCGCTAAATCCTGCAAGAGCGCGTAAAATCGCAAGACTGGCCGGATCGTATGCAAACATCTGGATAAAAAAAGTTATGGATGAACTTACAAAACCGATATATAGAAGCATCTTTGGGGGATAATTATCTGCGGCCCTGCTGAATATATACGTTGAAAGGAAAAGCGCAAGCCCATAACATGCTCCTATAATCCCTATTTGAGTCCCTGTTGCGTGTAATTCACTTGCAAAGATCGGAATAAATAGATTTGACATCATTATAGAGGAATTAATAAAAAGCTGGATAACATTAAGTCTCATTCTGATGAAGAGATATGTATTTAAGCAATATAAGTTGAACTACAGGTAAACCATGACTCTTGACTGGACTGAAAAATATCGCCCGCAAACCTTATCTGCAATCGTTGGACACAATAAGCCGGTAGAGGAGCTAAAAGCATGGGCTAAGTCTTGGATGTGCGGTATTCCCGAAAACAGGGCTGTTGTGTTATACGGCAGGGCAGGAATAGGTAAAACTACGACAGCCCATGCTCTTGCCAGGGAGATGGGCTGGGAAGTCATAGAGCTAAATGCAAGCGACCAGCGCACAGCGGATATCATAGACAGGGTTGCAGGATCTGCTTCCAGGATGGGAACACTGGATGGAACAGGAATAAAACGGTTAATTATCATGGACGAAGCAGACAATATCCACGGCACAGCTGACCGTGGAGGTGAGCGGGCTATAGTGGAACTGATCAAGAAAACAAGCCAGCCTGTCATTCTTATAGCAAATGAACTTTATGATATGTCTCCCGGCCTCAGGACTGCATGTAAACCCATACAATTCAATTCCGTGATGTCGCGTTCCATGATCCCGGCGCTAGAAAGAATCGTTGAGGCTGAAGGAATAAAATGCGGTCTGGGTGTTATTAAGAAAATTGCAGAGAATGCGAACGGGGATATCCGAAGCGCGATAAATGATCTCCAGGCTATTGCCCAGGGTAAGCCCTCGATCCAGATCGAGGATATAATTACAGGTGAAAGGGATAGTAAAGAAAACATCTTCAAGTTTCTTGCAAAAATCTTTAAAAGCACAAATATCCGTGAGGCTCATGATGCAGCTTTTCATCTTGATGAGAACCCGGATGATCTGATACAGTGGATGGATGAGAATCTCCCTCTTGAATATACCTCACCACATGACCTTGTGCAGGGATATCATTATCTTGGAAAAGCAACAGTTTTTCTTGGCAGGGTGAAAAGAAGGCAGAATTACAATATGTGGAGATATGCAGGGGTACTGATGACAGCTGGTGTTATGGTCGCAAGGTCTCATCGAAACAGCGGTTTTATAAAATACCAGCCGCCGTCGTTATGGAGAAAGCTGGGGCAGACTAAAGGGATGAGGATGGTCCGGGATTCTACTGCAAAAAAAATTGGCACGCACTGCCATGTTTCTATGAGTTTTACCCGGTCACGGTTATTCCCGTTTTTCAGGACCCTGATGAAAGATGATGAATATGCTCCCCATATCACTGCTTTATTAGGACTTGAACCAGAAGAAATTGCATATCTAATCGAATCAAAGACTGTTACAAAGAAGATCCAGAAAATATATGAAAGCGCTCAATTATTGATTGAAAAAGAAACGGAGCATGAGGTTGAGCTATTCGGGGGATTCGGAGTCAGGGAACCGAAAAATCCTGAATCGGAAAAGAAAAAATCAGAAAATAAAGAACAAGGAAAGAAAGAACTGGAGCGCCTGGAGATTCCTGTAAAGAAGGAAGGTAAAGCCCAGAGTTCGTTGTTTGATTTTTAATTGCTTAGTAAATGCGTCGTGAAGATATGTCCCAATTCTTCGATATTCGTATATGGAACCGATATGATTTGCCTGTTTCCACGCACCATGGCTGAAACATTCGCCTCCTCCTTATAAATGCAAAGGACAAGTTTGCCTTTTGATACTGCATAACCGATCTCGTAACCAACACCGATCGAAGAGATCGTTACTTCAGCCACAAGACATTCGCATCCGTCAATATATCCTAAATCATTCTTGAATATTTCTTCATCAGTTATTTTTGCTTCAGTTTCCTCAAGAACTTCAGATGCTACGTGTTCGCTTACGACTATATGTCCCTGTATTTTGAGCTTTTCTATTATCTGGATATAAGCCTGCAGCATACTCCGGCCTCCCCTGATGGAACCAGCAAAGAATATTTTCATAATTTCTTTATCCTTATTTTATGGTTCACTGGACCAGCCTTATCAGATTCTCTTTACCTTTTCTTATCTTTATTATCATACCATCGTCTTTCATTTTGGAGAGAACCATGCTGATCTTGGATTTTGATAGTCCGCTGTGTTCAACAATATCGGTTTGATACGCCTGTCCACCTGACCTGAGAAGGAATTGCTTTACCATCTCCTCATCCTCCAGATCTTCTTTTGCCAATTCGGAAAGTGGAATACTGGGATCAAGCCCCATGTTTTTCATTCTCTGTTCTCTTGCAGCCTTCTCCAATTCTTCTATGGATTCATTTCCAAATTGATTTTGAACAGATTCCACAATTTGTGTCCATGCTCCAGGGATCTCAGAGATTTCATGAAGCATTTCTTTTGGCATCTGCGATACCATTTCTGCTGTGGATACATTCCCTGAACGCCTTTTTTTCCATAATCTAATAAAAGCCACTACTGCTATAATAGATAGGAAAATTATGACTATCTCCAGGATTGGCCATTTTGCCAGCCATGATTCTTTTCCATTCCCTGCATCTGTTACATTCTGGCTTGTTACGTTCTCGCGAGAAAGTACAACAAATGGTTCCCCCTTGCTGAGATTACTGTAAAGAGTCCCATCCCATATCAAACGGTTCCCATCTTTTTTATCATAATCAGGCGTCGCATTTGTAACATTATATCCATCAGGTATCTTGATTATCAGCTGGTTTTCTGGTGAAAGAAGACCACCCGGGAAGGCATCTCCTATATATATTTTTTCTGAATCATTGTAAGAAAAATTTTTCCATTTAAAAGTATATCTTATAATTCCGAGTCCATCTGAAAGTGTTTTCCTCGTATCATATGAGATATTGAAGGGCTCAACTTCCATCGTGCGGTTTGAGAAATTAACTGCCGAATCCTGAAATGATTTGATAATAATCTCGTAATCCGGAATATTTCTATAATTGGACATGTTCTGGCCGGTTTTTAGTGCACTTTCCCATTGGTTTAAATCTGATTGTGAAAGAGGAAAGAACTTTTCCATAGTCCATACCGCATCTCCACTTTCGCTAATATTAATTGTTATTACAGACTGAGCAGACGGCGCAGGCTGCGCTGCTGCTATATTTGCTCCTAATATTAAAAATATGCAGATAAAGACAAGTCTCATCATTTGTATGAAACAATTACATAGGTAATAAGATTTACTATTCCATTATTTTATTCAGTTTGAAATTTGGTAGCATAGGGCTATCACACAATAAAAAATGGATTTAAGCTTTATTATTGTTTATTTCAGTTTTTTATATTCTAATTGGCATTATCTTTATATAATTACAAAAAATATTTTAATTATCAAAATTTCCTGATATAATTAATATCTGGCTATTGTAATAAAACCTGTATGGCCTACTCTCGCGGTTGCGGGTCGTGTTCCCCTGTCCGTGAAGGAAATCTCACGTTCCAGAGTCTCTATCGTCGTGACATCTGTATAATTCGTTTTTCCAATGGCTTCCCTGATCTCTTTTGCCTGCTCAAAAAAAGGTGAATATGTGACAAGAAAACCACCTGGATAAATGACATCCGGGACATATGGAATCACCTTGGCAGCAGCAATAGTATCAAGTGTTATAACATCAAATTTCTCATTCAATTTACGGATCTCTTCAACAATATCTCCATGCCTGCATTCTATATTTGAAAGACCTGTGAGAGCAATATTATTCCTGGCTATTTCCACGAATTCTTCTTTCACTTCATATGTTATGACCTTTTTTGCAATGCCGCCAAGATATATTGCAAGTATCCCGGAACCAGTTCCCGCATCCAGTACTTGATCCGAAGAGCATAGACCCGTGTTTGAAATAATCACTCCGATATCCTTTGGCATCATGGGAGCTCCACTGCGTCTGGCATGAATAAAAAAATCAGGTGCACGGGGTTTCTGGATGATAAATTCCGCACCCAGATGAGAACTTATTTTATCTCCGAAGTTTTTCGTTTTAAGTTCATCAAGTTTTATAATCCCAAGGTCAGTATGCATTTCGCCCTCAGTCTTAACAAAATAATCTTTCATCTTTCCTTTACTGAATATTTTTAAAATTACGGGTGTATCCATTTTTCTCCGCTGGGGTAATATAGGACTTATTAGATATAGAATACATAGTATTATGGATATTATTTTTTTCAAGGATAAGAAATATTCATTAAAGACATTGGGACTTCTAACAGGCCAGACGGATGTGGATATTGAGAAAATCCATGATAACATCCTGATTATAGCACAGGTCGTGGATGAGCCTGATAAATTGCCATATTTTCTTGAAACCATAAAATCTTTGGAAATCGACGACATTGAAAAATTCAGGTTCGTATTGTTAAGGGTCCAGATCGATTCACAGCTTCATCTGAATGAAAACATAGAAAAATATCATAAGCGTCTTTTTGTTTCCCAGATCATTGAAAAATTAATATATGGTGAATTGCTGCTTGAGGCAGGAAAAGAAGACAAAGATGATGAAGAGGATTGAGATTTAACCCTCTTAATGCTCTTTTTTTCTTAATACCACTGATACAACAAGGCCAAGAACTATCGGGACCATGGCTACAAGGAATAGCTCCATTATTGAGGCAAATCTGGTGCCTGGTGCAACGGCCTCCGGATTCAATAATCCCATATCTTTCTTCGTCTGGACCACAGAATCTGAAGGTATCACAGTTCCATCCGGGACTTGCACGCCCACAACGATCGCATTATTACCTATTTCCACGTTATTTCCTATCGTGGACTTAAAAACCACTGCGTTATTACCTATTCGCACATTATTCCCCAGAACGAGCTGTCCATGCAATACTGAATCGCTTCCCAGATTTAGATCATTTCCAATAATGATCTCTTGATCATTCAAGGAATGAAATGTATTGTTCCTGCCTATCATGGCATTCTTTCCAATTTTTGTGGGAATCCCTTCATCTGCCCTGATAGATGTTCCACTCCCGACTTTACTATTCTCACCAAGGAAAACATCCCCGATTATTCGGGCTGATTCAATAACTGACCCTGCTCCGATAACCGGTTCATTACTTCCACTTCGAGCAAGGATGTCCTTTCCATCCAATAATATATCCCCGTCCCCATTTGGGCCGACTTTACCAAAAGCCGATACTCCACTCTTCTCGAATAATCTGGTGTATCCTATCGCAAGGACTCTATTGACGCTTATTACTTCCTGAACAAATTCTTCCTGCTCTTTTGTAACGTCTTTAAGCTTTTCGATATCATCCGTACTATCGATCACTGCTGCTTCTGGCACTGATTTTCCAGAGGGGATGTCAATACCGATTATTTTACTTCCAATTCCGATATAGGCATCATCACCAATTTTTGAATTCTTGACAAATGAATTAAATCCAATAAATGCCTTACTTCCAATTTCTACTTCTCCGACAAGATCAGCCCCATGGGCGATCACAGCGTCATCTTTAATAGTTATCTTTCCGGAATTGCTGACGCCATCCTGGAAATCGCTGTAACTGCCTATATGGGCATATTCTCCGGTGAATGAAGTGAACGGGCCAACATAAGTCTCAGACCCAATAGAGAAATCACTAACATTTATTTGAACTGACGGATCAACGAAACTATTCCCAGGGTAAGAACCTGTATTATAAATAGATGCTCCGGCAGTAGAAATATTTACAATTACAAAGGTTATCAGTAATTCAATTAATAATTTATTCTTAATTCCACCCTTCTTCATATTTATCCTATCCTCTTTATCCGAATTCGAAATCACATATTGCAGACTATTTCAAGTTGAATTAATCCAATCGGGAATAAAAATTTTTCGCTTTTGCTTCGTTTTTTAGCCTGAAAAAATAAAAAGCTCATATATTATATACCTTAAACACATCAAAAAGCCACATGATTAAGTACGCTGACAGGATCAATTCATTACCACCTTATTTATTTGCCGCGATCGATAAGGCAAAAGCCGAGATCATAAAAAAGGGCGTTGATGTCATTAACCTTGGAATCGGCGACCCGGACATGCCTACTCCGCCGCATATTGTTGATGCCATGAAAAAATCCATTGATAATCCGGCCAGGCATAAATATCCATCTTATGAAGGCATGTTATCTTTCAGGAAAGCCTCAGCAGATTGGTACAGGAGAACAATCAACGTAACCTTAAATCCTGAGGACGAAGTTCTCACACTTATCGGTTCAAAGGAAGGCATAGCCCATATTCCACTCGCTTTCCTGAACCCCGGGGATGTGTCTTTAGTTCCGGATCCCGGTTATCCTGTTTATAATATCGGTTCTATCCTTGCAAGCGCTAAACCTTTTAAGATGCCCTTACTTGCCGAGAATGAATTCCTGCCAGACCTTGATGCAATACCAAAAGACGTAGCAAAAAAGGCAAAGCTCATGTTCCTGAATTATCCCAATAATCCTACATCTGCAACTGCATCCATAAAATTCTTTGAAGAAGTTGTGGATTTTGCAAATGAATTTGAGATCATAGTAGTACACGATGATGCCTATTCGGAAATGACTTACGATGGATATAAGGCTCCAAGTTTCCTGAATGCCAGCGGTGCAAAAGATATCGGGATCGAGATGCATTCCCTTTCAAAAACATATAATATGACCGGATGGAGGCTTGGTTTTGCAGTTGGGAACCGCGAGATACTGGCTGGTCTTGGAAGGGTCAAAACGAATGTGGATTCAGGCGCATTTGAAGCCATCCAGGAAGCAGGGATCGCAGCGCTCACAGGACCCCAGGATTGTGTGCATGATATGAATAATATTTATAAGGAAAGGCGTGATGCTCTTCTTACCGGCCTAGAGGAACTGGGGCTTGATGTAAAACCTCCCAAAGCTACTTTCTATGTATGGGCGCATGTAAATGGAAAAGCAGCTGATTTTTCAAAGATGCTTCTTGAAAAGGCGGGGATTGTGGCAACGCCAGGCATCGGATTTGGAGAATATGGCGAAGGGTATGTGCGATTCGCTTTAACGCAATCGGTGGACAGGATAAATGAAGCCGTTAATAGGATGCGTAAACTGGATATATGAGAAAGAATTATCATCATAAATCAATCGAAATTCTCAAAATAAAAAGATAAAATCTATTTATGAGTAGTTTAAGTTATGAAGAAATATGCTTCAAAATAGAAATCCTTTTTATGTATTCAGGATATGGTGTAAATAATGGACATTGAGCAACTTTTGGCACAGCGCGCAAGATTGGTGGACGGAGAAATGCCAAACCTGCTTATGGATATAAAACCTCCTGAACTTGCCGCAGCAGTCAGTTATGCCATATTATCAAAAGGAAAACGCATCAGGCCGGCTCTTGTGACACTTGCCAGTGAAGCAGTTGGCGGTACAGCCGAAAAAGCCTGCTTTGCAGCAGCATCTATTGAATTGATTCATTCCTCATCGCTCGTACTGGATGATGTGATCGATAAATCTGAAAAAAGGCGTGGCCGATCCACAGTCCATACTCTCTGGGGCACCGATATGGCTTTGCTGACTGTACAGATCCTTGCAGCCCTTTCACTCAGAATCGCAGCCAGGGATCCGAGGCTCATCCATGCTATTGCGGATTCACTGTTCTATATGGGAGAAGGCGAAGCAATGGAACTTGTGGAATTTGCAAAGGATAAGAAAGGCTATCTTGACCTTGCTTTCAGGAAAACAGGGTCGCTTTTCAGTTCAGCAGCAGAAGTTGGTGCTCTTGTTGGCGGAGGAGATGAAACCCAGATAAAAAAGCTCAAGGAATTCGGAAATCACATTGGTCTTGCTTTCCAGATACGTGATGATATACTGGATTGTATTTCAAAGGAAGATGACCTGGGTAAGCCTGTGAAGAAAGATCTTTTTATGGGAAGGCCATCCATTGTACTCCTTGATGCGATTAATTCAGGGATATCGATCGAAAGAATGATGAAATGCAATAATGGGGAACTCATGCATCTTGTTTCCGAGTCGATTGAAAACGCAAGGAACGTAGCAATAGAAGAGATAGATATTGCAAAATGCCAGATCGAGAACTTTGATGACAGCTACGCCAAAACAAAGCTCAATGAAATGGGTGATTATATAATAACCCGCAGTAAGTAACACATGGAAAAAGATAACAGTGGTTCTTTTTTCAATTACCTTCCCGAAGGATGCCGCTTATGTTATAAAGGCGCCAAAATGGTTCTCTTTGTTACAGGAGTATGCGGGAAGAATTGCTTTTATTGTCCGGTTTCAAATGAACGGCGCGAGAATGATAAAATATTTGCAAATGAAAGACCTGTTAACACGGACAAAGACCTGATAGAAGAGGCCACTTCAATGGATGCCCTCGGTACCGGGATTACAGGTGGGGAGCCGCTCTTAAGGTTAGACCGGGTGGTTCATTATATTAAGTTATTGAAAAATAAATTTGGGAAATCGCATCATATTCATCTATATACGGCCCTTGCCCCGAATAAAGCGGTACTTGAATCGTTAAGAAGAGCAGGTCTTGACGAAATCAGGTTTCATCCTCCGCAAAATATTCTTCAAGATATTGGCAGCACTTATAGGGTCTCGATCATTGAAGCACATAAAATGGGTATGTCAGCAGGGATCGAAATTCCGGCAATTTCCGCAGACTTTAGCGGAATAATTTCATTATTAAAGGAAGTCGATGGTTTCTTGAACCTGAACGAGCTTGAATTTTCAGAAACAAATCTGGCTGAACTTAAGAGAAGAGGATATATTCCTGTTAATGATATTTCCTGTGCCGCACTTGGAAGTAAAGAGGTGGCTGAATCCCTGGATTTTGACAGGCTGCATTTTTGTTCTTCAAGATTCAAGGATGCAGTGCAGCTCCGGGAAAGATTTAAGCGGATAGCAAAAAAATCCGCAAGGTATTTTGATGAGATCACTGATGACGGGACACTTGTATATGGCGTTATCGAAGGAGATTGCGTGAATATCTTGAAAGAGGCAGGAACACAGGAGGAAATGTTCATTGAGAAACATGGTACTGTTGATACTGCGTGGTGGATAGCCCGGAACCTTGCAGATGAATTGAAAAAAATCGGATGCAAAGTGTCAGTAATTGAGAGATATCCCATGAAAAACGGGATGGTCGTGGAAAAGACTCCGCTTTGATATATATGGAAAGGTATAAACTCTAAAAATCGAATAATGGGAATTGGTGGTTTCACTGACCAGAAAAGAAAATGATGACCTGAAAACAAGACTTACAAAATATCTGGCCAGAGATGAAACCGGAATCAGGAAGTCAGTCTTGAAATTGTTTCTCAATGAGAAACCGTACACTACCCAGAATGTATTTGACCTTCTAAAGGAACAGGGATTCGATGTCAATTACAGGGGGATTTCAGCGATGGTCGGTCTTATGAATACAAGACTTGGCATTTTGAGAATAGATGTAAAAGGAGACCATAACGTCTATTCGCTCAAAGATGAGTATAAAAATAGCGTTAAGGCTACGATGGATAATTATTGATCCAGGTGTGGGTTTGCTCCTGAGATTCATGTTATCAGATCTGACCATTAATATTTTTAAAATTATTTTATTGTAGAGATACCTTATGTAAAACTTATACTTAAAAAATCCTGTGTTCTTAGCCTATGCTAGCAGCACTGATATTATACCTGTCAAAAATATTGCATCAAATGTCCCTGCTCCTCCAATCGAAACTAATGGCACCCCAAGGTCAGGGATTCTTTTCAGGTTGAGTATGTCAATACCAAGAATACATCCAAACGTACCAGAGATGTAGGCGATAACTGGCGCATTTTGAGGAGAGATAATAATTGCCACAAAAGCTGCCAGAAGCGGAGGGAGCAGCGCATGAACCACGATCCCAGAACCTTTCACAGATCGGGCAATCTTATGAATAATTACCGTAACGAGAAGAATCCCTGATAAAACTTCAACCGGTTTTGCCATTGATGACAGGAATACAGACATTATTAGTGGAATAACAGCGCCTCCCAGGTTAATAGCTATTGTACTGTACATTCTAAGAGATGAAGCAGCTAAACTTGACCTAAGCGCCTCACTTGCTTTGTCTGATATCACTGGCACATGCGATCTGACCTTTTTTATAGGAATGTTTATGTAACTGCAAAGCAGCGACAAAAAAAGGAAATAGACCGAATATTCAGGAGGAAATCCCAGTTTCCTGAAAGCAGTGACTGAGATATTCAAGATTATAAATATGAAAACTAATACGAGGATTAAAAACGAGAAGGCAATAACTGATGTTCTGATCCTTGGAAATTTTTGATGTGACAATTCAACCAACTTTAGTAAATACTTTTATTTAAATTCCGGTTAGGCATCATATTGTTATAGGAGTATTTTTTCTTTTTGAAAAAATATGATGATGCCTAACCTTTAGAAGAAATAAAAATATTATAAATTAACCATCCTATCATAATGAGAATTAAGAATATTGTTAAAACCATGAAATATGCTCCTATTCCCAAATCCTTAATTTTCTCTTTATATTCTTTTTTCATGTCTTTTCTCCAATTTGATTCTCTGTATGAAAGCTGCCATACTAACAGTGTGTCCGCAGTGTTTACATGTCATTATTTTCTAAATATTGTTTACTTAATTACAATATATAGGTCGGAGCATAGAGAATTATGAAGTATACAAGCATTGCTACAAGACCCAGTGGCACTCCAAGCTTTGCCCATTCTTTGCTTGTGATCCCAAGCTTGTTGGCAGCGATAATATTGGGTATATTGCCAGGTATGAGCATACCGCCCGATATAAGCAATCCCATCAAGACACTTTTGATCTTGATCGCCGGGTCAGGTGCGCCAGGAATGATCATGGAAGGATCAACCTCTGCGGCTGCAAGAGTAGCATTATCAAGGATTGCTGAAACCATGTTTACCCAGTAAAGGGCTTCGCCTGACATTTTGGTTACATACCACTCAATGATCGGCGTAAAGCCAGTTCCAAGCAGCACAAGAGCCATTACGAACACATACACCTTCGCTGCCCTGATCAGCACATCGTTTATTCTTTCGTGAACATCATCTTTTGCAATAGCTTCATCCTTTGGCGCTTCCTTTTCTTTTTTAGAAGCGAAAAAAACACCTACTATGCCGAATGCCAGAACTCCTGGTATAATATAAATCCCGAGCAAATCCACAAGATAAAAGAAGCCCTCCTTCATCTTCGTCTTTATAACTATAGTGGAAAGAGGCTCGCCTATTGGAGTAAGTGCAGCTCCCAGGCCAATTGCAAAGCATGCGATAATCGTTAAATTAACCATCGTCTTTCGATTTAGTTGCAATGCACTGACTATCTCAACAAGCAGAAGCGCAGCAATGATGGCAGTGATCACGCTTGAGAGCAGACCGAGCACCATGATGACCGCAAAGACCACTATCTTAAGCGGTATTCTTGTCAGAATTTTTTGCATTAAGGTTCGAATGTGCCCCCGCCCATAGTGGAATATCAGACCTGCAAATAACACTGCAAGAGATATCTCGATCGGGTCAACAAGTGCTTTTTCGATCAGATGGAAGTTCCAGTTTGGCAAGGTCCCCTCAGCACCTAATTCAGTGCCGGGAGATACTTTTAGAAAGAAAGAGTTCACTGTAACCGCAAGAATACCCATTGAAAAGAGGAATACTTCCAGATTATGTTCTATTTTCTTGATCAAAAAAGGGCCCAGAAGGACGATAAGGAAAATTACTACTAATCCTCCTGCGACCGTTGAACTGAACTCAAAGCTCATGTGTCCCTTTTCGACAATTTTTTGACTGAATATTATCGAATATGATTATCGTTATAACCATGCTACATACCTGCTGTGATCAAGATTGCAACAATACCCAGAACCAAACTTACAAGAAAACTTGTAAGAGCATCTTTTGGAAGAACTCTTCTAAACTTGGGATCATGGAATCCTTCTATTGTTCCGCATACACCATAGGATGGAACAACAGCATTCACATAGAAAACACCCATTGTGAATACTCCCGCAACTGCAACAGCGCTTGTCATACTGAGGAACTGTCCATATATGCCTACAAGGACATAATATATGAGAGAACCACCAATTCCGCCAAGCGCCGCACCAATTATTCCGCTTACATAACACACTGTTGGAATCCCCTGTCCCTGTGTTCCTTTTGACATATAGGTATCCTGGCGCTCGCCCGTTATGGGATCTTTTTTAATTTGGGCCGAAGCAAATGGCACTCCCACCCCATAACCATATATCAAATTACCCGCAAGCATCGTGCTTGCTATCATAATCATCGAACCTAATGCTCCTGAAGCCAGTATCAAAGCCATTGGCGAACCTGGAGCGTTCGAATACATATAAGATGCTGTAATCAAGCCAACCAATCCTGAACCCGCAGCAAGCTCTACAGTTCCTGTACCTATACCGGTTGCCTGTGCCATTGCCGCTGGAGCTCCCCCTACTGGAACAAAGTGAACACCCAGACAAATAAGGGTGCCACTGATGGCTATTAAAAAAATATTCGTCATTATTTCGGGAGAGAGTAATGAAGTATCCACCATTTCAAATCACTCCTTTCATGAGCCGCGATTTGGCTGCCCTTACGTTTTGACTTGAAATGGATAAAATTTCAGATTGCATAAATTGTTTCCTCCTTTCTTAAACAGTTATCACCATAGAGAATGATCAATAATTACTAAATGTTATAAATCTTTCTAATTTGTGCTAACTTGTTATTAATTATATATAATTTTATTCTTTTAAATTAAAAGGAAAATGGGTAATAATTCAAACGCTGCGACGGCATACTCAATTGCAACAGAGCTGCGGACTATTCCGATAAAAATTAAAAAAGATACAGGAAAAAAGGAAGAGGTAAATTAAAACCTCATCGCTATGATAATCAACCTCTACACTTAAGCATTTTAATTCTCAATTCTATAATAAGAAAGAATATTCCTGCCACTACGAAAAACATTGCCGGTGCAATTAACGCGTCTATTTCCATAAATTTCTCCTAAACGTGAGTCTGAACACGTTTGATGAACAATAATTTTAAAATATTATATATCTTTCTAATTTGTGATAACTTATTATTAATTATATATAATTTCATTTTTTGATTGTGATCATAAATGTGTGGATCCATTTCGATTAATACAATAATTATGATAAATCAGCGGAATCAGTGGACGAATTTAGAGTGCATTGGGGGGAAAACATAATACGAAGGAAAAAGAATTCATGGAAATAGTATGAATGATAATGAACGACCTAATAAAAGCCTACGAAGCTTGGTAGTCATATTATTAGTTTTATTTTCCATTGCAGCCCTAATGCCTCTCCCCTCAAAAAGTGAATTTCAAACTAATAAGCCATGTGCCGACCTTGAAGGTATTTCAGTGCAACAACAGCAATCCCAAGAAGAAAAAATCCAGAATCAATTGGAATGTTCATTTGATTCAAATAAAGAACTGTATAAATTATTTGTTCTGGGGGTAGTCAATATAGATGGGCTAACAATGTGGGTTCTGGGAGTGGATAGAAGACTGATCGTATTAAAAATGATGCACGAAAAGAGGATGATACAGGCATCGGATATAGCAGATTCAACGGATAGATCATTGCAGAATATCAGTTATGCAATGCGGGAACTGGAAAAACAAGGACTGATCAGGTGTATTACTCCTGATAAGCATACGTGGAAGAAGTATATTCTGACAGAAACGGGTACAGAAGTATTTGAAAACCTCAAGAAAAATAATCTAGTCGGTAAATAATTTAAATTTTCTCTATCCGTGATAAAACGTCGGATCTTCCTTTTTCTTTTGTGCTTGCTGCTGGAAATTAATTACCGGAATAGGCATGGATGGCGGGAGGCCAAGTGATTTTGAGAGCAGTAACGCAAGAGGCGCAAGATTTGCAACCATTGTGTTTGCCAGCTCGTTCTGGATGTCCCCCGGCGCTTTTCCTGAGTCCCATTTTTCCTTCAGGGCTTTTAAATCTTCATCGCTGTAATAATCCGTCATACCTTCAAACCTGATGTGACCGATATTGGGGCTAAGATAATTGATGGCAAAAGTGTATTCAACCCTTAATACCGATTTTTCCCCAAATGGGGTATTCTGGACAACTAATGATGGATTTTTAAGATTTACATCATAATTTATATTGATATTCTTGTATTTTCGGATATCATCAGCGGTTGAATAAACTTTCGATTCCACATTTGTAAGCTGGAAGTTTAAAATCATGTTTTCTCATGTTTATTATACTTTCTTGAGATAATAAATTATTCCTATTGGTCATGTCTGGCTATATTTCATGCTTTTCAATAATTGCCTGCCCAGGAAAGAGGTTTTCAATTTCACAGCGCCGTTCCTGCACAGTTCATGGCAGCAATAGCATTTTATGCATTTTTCCTGGTCGATCAATGGCCGCGGTTCAAGTGTGATTGCAGAGGCCGGACAACTTTCAAGGCAGATTCCACATCGCTTGCAATCCTTTTCAGAAATTGCTACTTTTGAAATATTTTCGGCAGATTTAAACATTAATTTTCCCAGGAATGCTGGCAATTTATAGTACAGATATCTCGATTTCTTAAAATCCAGCCTGACGTTATTTATTTTTTCACCCATCACCTCGATTTTACCAAGTTCCCCGACCCCCAGCCCCCTCTCGTTCGTGAAACGCGTAGTCAGTATATCCTTATGTGGGAATCCCATGATCTCAGAGGCCACTGTATCCAGGGATACGCAATCCCTGCTTGAGAGTATTACGTTAGAGGCTATCGGCGT
>CABMCA010000030.1 GCA_902384525.1 uncultured archaeon | reverse complement strand
TTGGTCTTTGCCTTAAAAAATAGTTAACTTTTCGATAATTGTCGTTTATGGAGATAGATTTGTTATCAGGTTGTTCTCTTTTCCGTCGATAGAATCGGCAAATCACTGGATTTTAGGATTGTGCCTAGGCTGACATATATTAATATCTGACACTATTATCAGAGGATTGGTAAATATCCCGCCCATTTAAAATTATTCCCCAAAATTAGAATATATTGTAATTATTCACCAAGTACCTCTTCAAAAACCCATTCATACTCATGAGGTTTTGTGAGAAATTCAAGATTTTTTAAATCCCGCACAAGCCCGTACATCTCTTTGCTTTTCTGCAATCCTAATTCTTTAAGATTTGCGGGTTTGCCAGGCTTGATTTCGGGAACATGTTCATATCGCGGATTTTTAACCATTCCTTTATCCAGAATGAAATATGCGCCTCCGCCCTTTTCTTTTATTGGCTGGTATATGGACTCAAAGTCGCGCGCCACCCAGTTAGCCATTTTCAATACTTTATTTGATGCATTGATGGTAAGATGGCCGTAGCCTGGAGGGATTATTACCTTATCGCCTGCATCTGCTTTTACCAGGATCACATCATTTATTCCTTCATTATCCGGTTTTTGCAGTATATACGTTGCTTCGCCGCCCAGTACTTCATATATTTCAGGATACGTGATTTGCGTTCCGGGAACAAGCGGGTGGTAATGACCTGCTGTTTTTACAAATTCGCATCCCAGCATCTGCGGCGGGATAACAGTGATATCGTACCTCAGGCCATGTTCTTTCATGGCAGCCGCATCTTTTTTGCTCAGTGAAAGCTCACGGTACATATAATATAATTCCGAATTTTCTGAATCGGAAAGCCATTCGCGGTCATAAATGACATCTTTCATGTCAAAAAGCCTGCGTATACCTGGTTTAACACCCTTAGATATGATATCCAATATCGACTCCATTATACACTATAATTGGTGTAGTTTATTATATATATTCTGCCTTATCTCGTTTTCCGTTCGGTTCTACAACTGTTAAAATATGTAAATTAACACATTTATATTGCGCAATCTTTTTATTTTATTCCCTCTAATCAGCGCCATATGATAAAAAATTTTATAATTATAATATTATGTATATTATTATTTTCAACACCATACACCGCATTAGCAGTATCTGAGGTAACATTGAACGAAGTGAAAAGATCGCAAAGCGCTATCCTTTTCATAGTTGATGGTTTTGGCTCTTCATATTATTATCCTGAAACTTCACCTTTAGCATTAGACGGCTCTTTACTTTCAAAAGCAAAGACCGGAAACCTGTCGTTCGGGGCAAGGATCGCGGATATAAGGACAAAACTTCCTGTAACGGGAATTGCGCATTCTGTGATCGTAACAGGCTTTTCTGATGCAAATGAGGAGATTGTGGGTTATCCTGAAGCAACAATATTTGATATCACAAGAGAACATGGCTTTGTAAATCTTGCTATAATGGAAAGAGGTGATTTTATGAATATGCGAAGCGAGCAGGATATAATTCTATTTGCGGAAAATAATTCTATTGATGAGCCGCTAATGTCAATACAAACAAAGAATGCGCCTGATGGCGTTTATGATCAGATGTATGAGTGGAAGATGAAACTTCCTGCTTATCTTGATGGTAAAAAAGGGGTGGATAAGTATGCCGCATATAACAGATGGGGCATTGATGCTGCAAATGCCGCAGCTTCAGAAATGATAAAAAAACATCCCTCCCGGAGATTCCTCCTGACCGTGAATATCGGGGCAATTGACAGCGGAGGACATAATATGGGGGATGACGATTACATGAAATTGATCGAGAGTCTTGATTCGGATATTTATCCCCTGTATAAAACAGCGCTTGACAATAATATTGCATTCTTCCTGACAGCAGACCATGGCATGTCTTTTGCAACAATGAATGCACGGCGTGGAGGGCATAGCTCTGATAAATATTCAACAAAGATTGAAAGTCTGAAAATACCTCTTGTAATACTCTCCCAAAATGCTGTAACGGGAATCATCGGGGGTGAATATCAGCAGGAAGACATCGCTCCTACGCTTCTGGGTGTGCTTGACCTTCCCGATAATCTCCAGTATGGAGATGGCAATGCCATCAACATAAAAAAATATGCCAGTATCTATGTAAAAGCTGATTCGAAGTACAAGGTCTCATTATGGAATAATGGCCAAAAACTTCACGAGCGCTCGGATTCCGAACTTATTTTCGCTGGTCTCCCCTTGAATTCAAGTTATACCCTGAAAGCAACAGGAGATGGCGGTACATTTGAAGAAACAGTGTCACTTGATTCTGATAAACAATTCAGTTTTAAAAAACCGGAGAGTTCATTCAATATCAGTAACAGGGCATTGATCGCAATTATCCTTATATTGATAGTTAATATTGCGGGGTTGATCATCATAAGCCGGATCAAGGATTAATGGTAAAAATGCCTCATACCCGTAAACACAAGCGACACGCCCAGCCTGTTGGCCGTAGCAATAACTTCCTTATCCCTTATTGAGCCTCCCGGGGACACGATGTACCTGATATGATTCTCGGCTGAATGAATGATGCTGTCATCGAACGGGAAGAATGCATCTGATACCATGACGCACTCACTCATGATGTTTTTAACGAATTCATCCTCGCTTATATCGGGTTTTTCCCTTTCATAAAGTATCTTCAGGTTCTCTCTTGATTTTGTGGCAGCCAGTTTCTTTATCGAATCCACCCTGTTTGGCTGGCCAGCCCCTATCGCAAGTATCTGGTAACATCCTTTTTCATACTCCCTGGCAATAACAACTGCATTTGATTTTGTATATTTGCAGGCATTCAATGCAAACTCAGAAAGTCCCTTCTTTTCTTCGGGGAATTGATGTTGCGTCACAACATCCCATTTCTCATATAATCCCCTGTTCCTTGACTGGACAAGCATTCCTCCCACGATATAGCGGTATGTATTCTCAAGTGGCTTTCCATCATCCATTGGCAATTCAAGGATACGAAGGTCTTTGCTCTTGTTTTTTAGATAAAAAAGCCCTTCTTCATAATATCCCGGGGCGATAATAAGTTCCACGAACCTGCCTTTTAAAAATTCAAGAGCAAGAAGATCAGGTTTGCGGGTCATGCAGATTATACTGCCAAACGATGAAACAGGGTCCCCATCCCATGCCCTTGACAGCGCTTCTTTCAGGGTATTGCCGGTTGCAAATCCACATGGATTGCTGTGTTTTACGATCGAAACTGCTATTTTTTTCTTGCATCCGAGAACTACATTCAGGGCGCTTTCCGCATCCACATAATTGTTGTAAGAAAGCGCTTTTCCATGCAGTTGTTTTGCATTTGCGATCGTGGGTTCGGTTACGCCGGGCTCTTTATAAAATTTCGCACTCTGATGCCAGTTCTCACCATACCTTAGCGTCGTTCCTTCAACGAATTTCATGCGAAGGATATCTTCATTCCCAAGGGTGCGGCTTAAGTATGTGTCAATTGCGCAATCATAATCCGCGATTCTTCTAAAAGCTTTGACTGCAAGCTTTTTCTTAGTTTCAAGGCTTATAGCGCCTTTTTTAAGTTCTTCCAGGATCAAAGGATAATCTGCTGTGTCAGTAATTACAGCTACATGAGTGTAATTTTTTGCTGCAGCCCTTACAAGAGCCGGTCCTCCGATATCTATGTTTTCAATAGCATCTTCAAGGTTTGCTTTACCTTCCACTGTTTTTTCAAATGGGTAAAGGTTAACAGCTACGATATCAATAAATTCAATACCATGTTCCCTGGCATCCTTTACATGGGATGGTTTATCCTGTAACGCAAGGATAGCGCCGTGGATTTTCGGATGAAGTGTTTTTACTCTACCGTCCATCATCTCAGGGAATCCCGTAATATCGGAAACATCTCTTACATTTATTCCGGCTTTCTTTAATACCGAGTAAGTCCCGCCTGTCGAAATAATCTCAAATCCGAATCTTGCGAGCCCGGAGGCAAAATCAATTATACCATTTTTATCAGAAACGCTAATTAAAGCTTTCTTGGGCAGAAAATATCACCTTATCTTAATGGAAAATCGAAGTTATAAGTTTTTCTGACGAAAGTTTTTTTGACGATCAAAAATTAAATTTTCGTAATCTTCCAGATCACCTTAATATACATTTAATATGCTTCAGGCATTTCTCCCTTACATGAAAGATTTTATAATCATCGGACATAAAGCAGTCACCGGAACGTTTTCCCTCAACGACCTTCCCGGGGCTGCCGGGCGTATGGACATTTTGTGCAGGTGCGTTAATGCCGCGCTATTTCTTTCTCATGACCTGAGAAGAGATGTTCGTGTTTTTCTTGTACTGAAAGGTGAACCATCTCCCCCAAAACTGATATGTTTTGATGGCAGCGCGGTCAGGTACCTGAGCCCTGATGAACGAAGCGCCGCATCATTAATAAAAAAAGCGCTTGAAAAGAATGCACAGGATTTCTGGACTGAATCCACACCAGGAGTTAGCGTGAAAAAAGGAGATATGGATATTCTTTTAAAGGAGCTGGATAAGAAAATCATATATTTACGGGAAGATGGCGAAGATATCCGCAAAAAGAATTTCGGTGAAGCTTTAGATCCTTTATTTTTACTTGGGGACCATCTGGGTTTGACTGAGGATGAGGAGAGAATAGTTATGGGATATAATCCTGAAATAATCAGCATAGGGCCGCTCTCTTTGCATGCAGATCACTGCATCGTATTATTGCATAACGAGATGGATAGGAAATAGTTACCTTCAGGTCAATAGGTTTCATATTTTTATATTTTTTATATTCTTTTGATAGAAAGTTTTAAAACAGATTAACATTATATTGTTGTTTATTATTATACTTATGATAATGTGATCCGTTTCAAGAAAAGGTGGTTTACATTTTTCATGAGATAAGACCCGAGTAAAAAAGATTGAGCAGTGTCCTGTCGCCAAACGTGGCACTGCCCAGGCCCCCTTTGGAGAGAGCGATGAATCTATTAACCGCGTCGGTATTAACCCTTTCCGGAATACTTGCGCTTCAGGTAGTATTTGCAGGTGTGCAGTCCCAGGCTGTAAAAGGTGCAAATATTGTATTGCCAGAGCCTGAAACATCTGCCCGGGCGGCGGCTGATACTCAATTACAAACTACGACCGCTCTACCTCCCGAACCATTGGAAATAACATATCCTGAACCAACATCTATACCCACTATGAGGACATACCAAATCAATAAAGACCACGATATCTGGCATGCAAGCGACCCTTCTTCATATATTGATCCGGATAATGAGTGGGTAAAATACTATGCTTCAAAATTGTACATAGATTATGACGGAAGGTTGCGATATAAGAACAAACCGGTTCCGCTGAGAGTGGATACGAAAGGCAACGTTCTCCAGTGGACGGATGAACCATTTATCAATACATATGTTTCAGATAATGACCAGTTCCATTACCCTCCAGACGAAGATGTGTGGGTCACGCCCGAATATTACCTGACACACGGTATGAAGGATGACTGCGATGGCTGGATGATTACAGTCACAAGTATGATGCAAAGCGGAGAACTATCTGTTAAGGAAAATTCAAGTTTTATAAAGAAAGTTATTCCTTCTAAAGCTGTTCTTGGATATATGGGACAATACAGGGATGGATGGACTGAATATAAGGCATACGACAAGACCTTTTTGACAACTACAGCGTTAGTGAATACTGGTTTTAATGAGAAGCAGTCAGCCACTGAGTTCATAGAGAAGAAAGACAAATCAACTGCAAGACCTGTTTTTGAATTTGATGATAAGCATTTTGGGGATTATAAAGCCTGGTAATGGAAACATATTTAGAACACCATGCATAATGTGAGCCAGATGACAATCCTTGATACAGCCCGTAAGATCGTTCATGAAGGTCCGATATGCGACCACTGCCTGGGAAGGCAGTTCGCAAAGCTTTCCACCGGACTTTCCAATGACATGCGCGGGGCCGCACTGAAACTTGTGCTTGCTATGCATGCAGGAGCAGAAAAAGATAAAGAACTACAGGATGAGCTTGCCAGAAGCAGGGGTGAAATAAAATGCTGGGTATGCAATAATCTTTTTTTGAAAATAGATTCGTGGGTAACAAAGTCTGTTGAGGTTCTTTCGGATTATGAATATAATAATTTCCTGGTAGGAACAAAGGTTACAGGACTTCTTGCTGAGAATGAAGAGATCCTGTGGGCAGAAAGCGGGACTACGTTTGCCGAACCTTTGAAGACAGAATTGAACCGGGAAGTCGGGAAAAGGATAGAAAAGCTTACAGGAAAGAGAGCAAACCTTAAAAAACCACAGGTTGTGGCGCTTCTTGACCTTGAAAATGATACTGTCGATGTCGAAATAAATTCACTTTACATCTACGGCAGGTATCGGAAACTTATCCGTGGAATACCCCAGACAAGGTGGCCATGCCGGGAATGCGGCGGGAGAGGATGTGAGCGATGCGACAATACCGGAAAGATGTACCAGGAATCAGTGGATGAATTGATAAAGCCGCATCTAATGTCAGCAGCGCGATGCACAGATACTGCTTTTCATGGCGCAGGGCGCGAGGATATCGATGCCCTTATGCTTGGAGATGGGAGGCCATTTGTTGTTGAGGCAAAAAAACCCCATATCAGGAGTCTTGACCTGGAAGCCCTGGAAGCCGGAATAAACCGTGGCGCAGAGAGTAAGATCGAAGTGCTTGGATTAAAATTCGTTGAGAGTGAAACTGTTGAACAGCTAAAATCCATGAAAGTGGATAAAGTATATCGTCTCAAGATCACACACAATATAACAGAGGAAAAACTTAAATCATCCATTAACGTAATAAGCCAGACTCTCATCAAACAGAAAACACCCACCAGAGTACTTCACAGGCGCGCGGACCTTGAACGAGTACGAAAGGTACACTCGGTCGAACTGGAATCGTATAATGAAAATACTGCTGTCCTCGTCATTAATTGTGAAGGCGGACTCTATGTCAAGGAGCTGGTTTCTGGCGATGGCGGACGTACAATACCCAGTGTAGCTTCACTGACAGGAAGCGAAGCAAAAGTTATTGAACTTGAAGTAATTAAAGTAGGATAAAATAATAATCATAGTTCGGAGAAATATTATGGCAAAAACCCACGGAACAAGAAGAAAATCACGATATAAATTAAAGAAAACAGTCAGAGAAAAAGGATTATCACCGATCAGCAGGGCGATCCAGGAGTTCCATGAGGGAGACATTGTGAACATTGATCTTGACCCGAGCATCCAGAATGGAATGCCCCATCCCAAATTCCAGGGCAGGACCGGAAAAGTCATGACCCAGCGTGGGCGGGCATATATTGTTGAAGTCAGGGATGGCGGACTGATGAAAGAAGTAATCATTCTTCCAGAGCATTTGACCCCCCAGAACTAACTGGTGAAACAATGTTAGTGAAGCAGATAATCAGTGAAGATATTTTGACTCTTGGCGAGGTAAGGAGCCTGCTTGAAGAGGTCAGAGATGAGAGGGCAAAGGAAGACAAAGAACTCGGATATGAGTTGCGTAAGGCGATCTCTCATGCTGAAATGTTTGCCAGGCTGGAACCAGGGAAATCCCGGGAATTAATGAACGAGTTATTAAAACTTGAAAAAATGAAACCGGAGATAGCTGTAAGGATAGTCGATATTCTTCCTCTGACCAATGATGAGGTCAGGTCGATCTATGCGAAAGAACGATATACCCTGAGTGAAAAAGAACTGAAGGATATTCTTGAGCTAGTGATGAAATATACCTGAAACTAATTATAAAACTATATAAGCATCCTTTCTAAATATTAACAGTTTGAATAAAGAAATTCCAAAGTGAGTGGTATTTGATGATAACCCTAGGGAAAAGGCAAGAAAAAGAAGACACAGCTTACATTCTGGATTATCTGCATTATGGGCGTTCCGATGATTCCCGCCCAATGTATCAAAAAAAGCCCCTTATTCATGCAATCGGGGAAAAACATTTTGTTTTGATGGAGCTTATACCTAAAGAGAATGTAGTCCCTAATGTCTCTGATAAAGTTTATATCGGGGATGGAGATCGCCCTGTTATCGATCATGTCAAGAGACGTATCGCTTATAATGAGCTTACCCATGGAGCGCAGTTGGAGCTTCCCGCTGTTATTGAGAAGATAGTTCTTGCAAATGAAACGCAGTTTCTGGCTTTCTTTAATGATGCATATCCGATAACAACGCGTCTTCATATGCTTGAGCTGTTACCAGGAATTGGAAAGAAGCTCATGTGGGGAATAATAGAAGAGAAAAAGAAGGGTAAGTTTGAAAATTTCAAGAATCTTGTTGAAAGGATAAAAGGTCTTCATGCTCCTGAAAAACTTATTGCGCACAGGGTTATGGATGAATTGAAGGACGATAATATAAAATATCGTGTTTTTACAACCCCTATGCCCCCAAGAAGATGAAATGGTATAAAAAGGACCAGCATTTCTTAATTGATGAACAGGTCATTGGCAGGATCATCGAGTATGGACATTTAAATAGTTTGGATACTGTTCTTGAAATAGGCGCAGGATTCGGTAACCTGACAGAAAAACTTGCATGCAAGGCAGGGAAAGTCATCGCGATTGAAGTCGATCCGGAGCTCGCATCTTCCCTGAACAGGTTTGATAACGTTGATATTATCGTAGGGGATGCGATGAAACAGGACTTTCCCCATTTTAATAAAGTGATCTCTAATTTGCCTTATTCAATCTCGTCACCTGTGACCTTCAAACTGCTGGAAAATAAATTCGATATGGGTATTCTTATGTATCAGCATGAATTTGCAGAAAGAATGGTTGCTATACCAGGCAGTAAGGATTATGGCCGGCTTTCGATAGCAGTCCAGTACCGGGCAGATGTTGAGATCATGGAAGTCGTGCCGCGGCTGGCTTTCAGTGCTCCGCCGCAGGTCGATTCAGCTATAGTCAGGCTTGTACCGCGGTCTCCCCCTTATGAAGTAAATGACGTGGATTTTTTCATGAAATTCATAACAGCAGCTTTTTCACAGAGACGAAAAAAACTTAAGAACGCCATATTAAATAATGCATCATTTCTTGGGATCAACGATAAAGCGCTGGAAAAACTGCCTCCTGATATGATTGACAGGAGGGCGGAAACCATTTCTCCGGAGGAACTGGCAAAACTATCTGATATTCTTTTTGAGTAACGCCAAGACGTTTCAGGCAAATCCATGAGATATACAAATCACTGGTGAAATTCCTGTAATAGGGATCGGCCTTGGGCGAACAAAGAAGGATATTCCGAAAAAACGGAAAGATCTCATCAAGCAGGAATATGAAATGTTCTGACTGAATGCGTTGTATCAGGAAAAAACAATTGAAATTTTTCTAAAGGAGAAGGGTATCAAACAGATCTTATGCGGGGTAAATCATCCGCAGACTAATGGAAAACAGGAGAAGTTTCACGATTTTTACAAGAACCATAGGGCAAGATTTGAAAGTCTGGATAAAATGATCGAGTGGTACAATAATCGCCCTAGATAATTGAGCTGGGAAAATAAAATTCAAAAAATAAAGATTGACCACATCATAAACTCTCTTTCCGTGCATAAAAGCAATTCTGCTGCCTATCTCCTCAATAAATTTTTTCATATCCACTAAATCCCCCAACATGCTTTGCCAGGTATATTGCATCTACAAGAGTAACGTTTCCATTGGCGTTTATGTCACCGTAAGCAGAAATTATCTCATATCCGCTAAAACCACCAACATGCTTTGCAAGGTATATTGCATCCACAAGCGTCA
>CABMCA010000029.1 GCA_902384525.1 uncultured archaeon | reverse complement strand
TGGTCTTTGCCATTTTAATATCCATGCGTGTGAGGTTGAGGGAGACAAGCGTTGACAGGATCACGAGGAATATGCCGATAACAACGAAGGGAACGCGGGCCGAGTCGTCTAGGAGGAAACGGGTTTTATTCATTTTTTTATTCATTTCCTTTTCTCCCATAAAGACAATGTCGCATGCGCGCGATTAATGTTTATTCGTGAAAAAACTTCAATAATGATCCTGTCTTTTGCTTCAACCATCGTGATGGCATTATTCACATACATATCCGCAAGGTCGGTCGTGAATGATCTGATCTCTTCACCAGTTGCAGCCTGTATCTCTTCTTTTGCAGCTACTTTAAGATAATCTTTGAGTTTATCTGCCATTGTTCCTGATAAGTTGGCGTTCACGTTATTCAGGGTATTATTTATCTGGTCATTTATTTCCTGGTCCAGGGTTATTTCAGAATCCAGCAGGAGGCTATTGACATCTTCGATCATCTTGTTCCTGGACTCATCAAGAACAGGCCCCAGCTTTTGATCCACTATCAAGTCAACGGAATCATCGACCGTATCATTAATTGTGTTATTTATCGTATCAGAGATCTCCATCTCTATTACATCCCGGGCCGATTGATTGTTTTTCAATTCTTCCAGTGTAAATGAAAAGTTTCCGAACCTGCTATTATTGAAATTATTTTCGATAATATCCTCCACTTGTTTTCGTGAAATTACGATATGATAAGGCATCGTGATATATGCCGATTCCACGTATGCATTATCAGGTACAGGTTCCCCGATATCCAGGTCTCCCCCGATGGGTACGCCGGTAAAAGGCCGCCATAATACTGTGAAATTATAATCATACCTGTCCCCGATTTGCTCATCAAGATAATTTTTCATGATACTTTTTGAACTGTTTGAATAATTTGTCATCATGAAATTCAATTGTGTTCTTGTCCCATTGTAATAAATAACCCACTGCACTGCTGCATTTTCAGCCGCAATATCAGAAAAAGTCTTATGCCTTAATTCTTTTCCCGCAATTATTTTTTTACCCGCTGCAAAAACGGAAGAATTATTCAATGGGCCGGCAACTGCATCCAGCTGGTCGCCTGCCACTATGTATTCAAATTCATACACCTTTCCATTCAGAAGCGTGAGCAGTGTATTCCCCGAATTCTCCTGGCTTTTTGATTCAAGCGCCGATTTGATCTGGGTGTTGCCTGTTATTGAAGGAAGAAGTATCATTGCTGAAATAGAGATCATGATAAGGAACAGGAATATATCTAAAGTTGTAGAGAAACCTCCTGTATCTTTATAAAAATCATTCTTCCTCTTCCTGTTCTGCTTCACTTTCGTCATCATTTTCTCCATATTTTAACAGTAAGTGTACCGGGCTGCTCTTCTACATCATTGAACCTGACCGTTACTGGTATTGAAGCAGATACGCCGATCTTTGATTCGCTTAAGTTCGGGTTTTTGATGATGATGTTATATGCCCTGTTTTCTGAATTTGAATCGATCTTGAACATGAAATTGTAATAAGAGCCGTATTGCTGGAATATTTCAGCAGGGTCGAGTTTTTGCAGTTTTTCCGAATCAATAACACCAGGGTAGCCGCCAGTCAATACACTATCCCTGCCAAGCTTCTTAGCAAGATTTGCTGCATCCTCGTAATGCCCTGCGATGAAAGATTTTTCCTGGTATGTCGTATAAGCCTGGGTAAGGACAGCGATAAAAACAATAAATCCAACGACAGCCAGAGCCATAGCTGGAAGCTCGGTATAGGGCTCGATCAATCCTTTTTCATCATTGATAAACGAAGACATAATCTCTTTTTTGGATTTCCGTCTGATTCTTATAATAGATTATTATCTTTTCGATGAACAAGGGCTTATTAAGATCAGGAACAAAAGGGCTCATAGCAAGCTCTTTTCGTGTTGATTCGAATATCGCATCCACTTTTTGTTTTTCAACCTTAAGATCAAGAGGACTTGATACATCCCCGTTTTTTCCCCCACCTATCGTATCGCTTACATATTTTCGAAAACCGGATGTATTGCTCCAATTACTGTTCGGGGGATAGACATGCGTTATCACAGGTTCGGCATGTGTCAGTTCCCTGTCTCCCCATATAGGGGAGCTAAGATTCGAGTGTACAGTAACATATTCCGTGGATATTTCTATTCTTGCATCCCTGTTATTCTCTTCGAAAACATAGTTGTATTTATATCCTGGTATGGTAATACTGTCAATAGCTTCTATTTTTGAGGTTATATCGGAGGCTACGGTATCAAGATCCAACCTGCTCTCCCGCTCCTGGAACATCGGATATATTTTAAAAGCTGCAAGAAGCAATATTGCTGCGAACAAGATCAATCCGATCCGCGTAATAAAAAAATCAGCCCATGCTCTATCATTTCTTATGAATAATGCAAATCTCCCGGTTTTATTCGATCCTGACATAGGTACCGTTCTTGTTTTTTACAAGTTCCATCGTCAGGTCATACTCTCCCGGGTAAAGCACGAACGGCCTGTCCAATCCCGTAGTGTTTGAGGAAAAACGTGCGATCGATGATCTTGTTTGTACCCGGCCGTCATTCAGGACATAATAGAATACATTATCAGTGTGCAGATTTCCTGTTTCCGGAGGATTGCCATCTGGAGACGGCATTCCCCCAAAAACCACAAATGCGGCATTATCCGGTATTTCTACATGTATGTTTTCCACCGTTCCTGAGAAATCAGCAGGATCATCGATATCTTTTGCTCCTCCCTGGATATATATCAAAGAAGCGCGCTTATCGATCAGATCAAGCTGCCCTTTGAGCTTTTTTTCATTTGCATTGTCTATGAAAAGATATACAGCCTTTGCAGACAGGCCGATAATAAC
This sequence comes from uncultured archaeon, assembly GCA_902384525.1. Taxonomy (GTDB): domain Archaea; phylum Halobacteriota; class Methanosarcinia; order Methanosarcinales; family Methanoperedenaceae; genus Methanoperedens. The sequence goes on along the minus strand of CABMCA010000029.1, from coordinate 10,126 downwards.
CGATAAAAGAATAACAGTAACCACAAGTCGCATTGGCAGGCCTTCGGCAGCTGAGTTATCATCAAGGAAATTGTTAGGGGTCATAGGGCAAATTATTCATTTTTCAACGATTTTGCCGCCAAAATAGCCTGATACAATAAGAATTTATCTATCATAACATAATTATTTAACCTTTGATGCAAGTACTGATTTTAATGATTTATATAAAGAGGTAGGACTATGGTACGGTTAGAACGAGAGGGAAATTCGTTCGTATTCATAACAGGGAAAACTCAACCTGTGCAGGATATAAATATCCTGATAAACGCGTTATCTGAACTGCGAAATAGTTCTCCCGATGTCTCAAAAATAAAAGAAGGGCTTTTGTATATTGATAATTCGGATGAGTCTGATATCCGGAATGAAATTAAGAACATACTCAAAAAAGCCCTGGAGAGTAAAGGAACAAACGTATAGATAAGTCTCATATTCAGGTATTGATGCCAAAATTGTTCCTTATACCTGTCATCAATGTTTTGGATGTACATGATGCAGCAATGAGGGAATGGCTTCACGGTCTTGAAGACGCCGCCATCAAAGAACATCTTGAATATCCATTCAAACTTGAGAGATTTTTTCCTGAAAGCGCTAGGTTCGCGCTGATAAATGGGAACAAAGTAAACGATGAGATCCTTTCCATGTTCAACAGTATTGATCCGCAGGCGGTTTTTCTTAATATTTCAACAGATTTCTATGAGCTTGAAAATAAATACAATAAAAGGCTGATATCACCGCATGAATTCTGGCTGGAATATTATGATAGCATCTCAAATGATATAAGCGAACCTGCAAGAACACTTTACAGGATTTACTTAAATGAGATCATCGATAAAAATATCAGGCTCATAGAAAGTAAAGAGCGACTTCCTTTAAATGTACTTTTTTATGGGCTAAATATAAGATCAAGAGATGAACTTATTCCAATTTATGAAGAAGTCTTCAGCCTTGTCGAGGAATTCACGTTGCAGATGGCACGGGCAGTCAATGAAATCATGAATCTTCGTGAAAAGCCAAAACGCCTCTGGCATAGCTCATTTAATGCCACAAGAGTGGGGATCTCATATGAAGAAACTGAAAAATTTTATGATGAGCTCCTGAGCAGATTCAAAAGACTTCTTAAATACAAAGCAAGAGATTATTTCGTAAAAAGCCTGTGGGAACATGCGAGAATATATATAGAATCGCATGAAAAATTCCTTGATCATAAGATAAGGGAAGATGAAATTAAATTTTCAAATATTACAGAAGGTATGAAAATATTGGGGTCACAAATCGAGCGATCTGAAATTGTGATACTTTGCGAGCCTGTAGATTATACTGCAATTTTTAATTTTTTAAAAAATAACATGTATCCTGCTCTCTCAGGTTTTTCCATGCAGGAAATGAGTCTTACCGGGCTATTTGAAAAAATGAAACCATTTATTCAGAAGAACAGGATAATGCAATACAGTTATGAAATTGCCATGGATATTCTTGGGCGCGAAATACCAAAAAGATTCACAGGTCCTGGTGCTATTCTTGTCCCGAAATGATTTTTCATGGCGCTAAAAATAGGTAATGAGCACTCCCCATATTACAAGAACAATCCCTCCTGCAATAATGAGACGTGTGAATGTCTTATTGACCAGATCGCTTAGTATTGACGGACCCGACCATTTAACGAGCAACATTTTATTTCCCGTACTTACAAGGCTTGCAAGAACTGCAGTTATCGCACCTGTGCTATATGAAACATCGCCGTTCACTGCAAGCGCTGCTGCTGATGCCGTTACTACGGCGCTGCTTACAAAGCCGCCCAGCGCAGTAGCATAAACACCTGCTGCACCCGCCCAGAGGTTAACATATTTTGAAACGATAGATAATACTGTAAAGCCAAAAGCAAATTTTATTGCGGGTGAAAGCGCGAATGGTGATTGAAGTTTGATCGATTCGCTAACATATTCATTGTCTTTTGAACCCAAAACTGCACTTGCAGAGTAAATAATGATAAATACCTGGGGAATTGCCATCAGAAAGGCTACCTTTCCGGTTGGATCCACAATAAGAGCGATTATGAGGTTTCGAATGAGCATTGAAGAATTACACAAAATTATCCCCGTAAAACTGGATTCAATCAATTCGTGTCTGTTTTTTGCCATAGCTGCAAGTGCTGCTGTTGTGGCTTCGCTGTTAACAAGCCCGCCCAGCATTCCGGAAATGGGGATCCCTTTTTTCGTCCCCATGTTTTTCATTATTACAAAGCTGACAAAGCTTATGGTGGCAACAAATATCACAATTAAAAGGATTGTTCTTGGATTTATGACTCCCAGATAAACTGCATCAGGAGTTAAGGGAAAGAGTATGAAAACAACAGCGAGAAATCGGACTGCGCTTACTATTTCATCGTCCGTGAGTTTTGTTGCAAAAGAGTGCAGAGGTTGTTTTTCTGCAAGGAGAAGTGTGATAATGACGGCCCCGGCAATAGCAGGGATGAATTGCTCATAGGATATTAAAACACCAAGAAGGAATGTACAATATAGTGCAATTGGCCCTGTTATACCTGGTGCTTTTAACAATACGTTCTTAATATATATGTATAATGATGATATTATTGCAAAAAATGCAAGGGATATAAGAAGAATACCGGGATTGACTTTCAATGCAATGAATGAAGATATCATACCTGCGATACAGGCAATGGTAAATGAACGAACCCCGGCGATCAATTCTATTTTCTCAGGCCGCCTGTGTTCCCTTTCAATGCCAATAAGTATTCCAATAAGCATAGCCAGAGCTAATTTCTCAAAGAAATCAAAATTGACATCCATATTATTGAAAAATTGTGGTACAGGGTCAAGCATTGATAATCTAATATTAATACTTTTATAAATACTTAATTTCTTTCATGAATGTAAGCATCAACCAGTCCGAAGCAGCCAGTAAGCATCATATCCCCGTATGGCGAAGCAAAACTGAACTCCATCTTTGAGCCACGCATGATCTTGCGCCGCGGGCCTGTGACCAATATTTGGCCGATCTTTTCAAAGCCAATCGCTTCTTTCACATAACACCCGTGCCCGCCATCATTAAATACTTCATCAAATCCAAGTGTTCCATTACATAATCGCCTCAGGTAATCATCAAGTTTCCTTGAGGTCATCTGGTGTGTGTGATGCTCCATTAATGCGATGAGTTTTCCATTATCAATGATCCCGGAAAGTGTGTGACCATTGCCGATATTTACAACAAGATGCGGCTGATGGGCACACTCATCAAGAAGAGCTCCCCTTATTGCAGCCATTCCTGTATCCATTAGCATTGCACCCGGCAAAGTTCTCTCAACAGCGATCATCCTTGTAAAGCGCTCCGGGATTTTTTTGTTATAGACAAAAGAATCAAGTGTTGTGCCTTTTTCAATGATTTCCCTGAAATATTCAAATCGGAAGACGCGATTGCTTTTGGCTGGAGAAAATCCATGATCCTGGACAGCTATGGCAAAATTTTCCGGAACAGGAACACCAAAAAGAGCAAAGGCTTCCGTAAGGGCGACTTTATCTATATCACACATTTTGATAACTGAGGCATTTAGTTCGGTTACTTCATTCTCTTTTACAATGACAACACCCATTTCCTTTGTCTTTTCAAGATCATCATTCAGGGTGAGAGCTGCTTTTTCTGTAGCATAGACACCAAGGTTTGCCTCCAGGTGCCTCTTTATGGCTACTGTACATGGTCCTCCCCCCATTGTTTCACCCGTAAGGACAATATCTTTTTTCGAACACGTCTCTTCAGTAATCCTCCGGGCAACTATCCGGGTCTGCGATGGCAGCACCATCTTAAAGCAATTTTCGATATTTTCCTGGCTATCATATAGAAGAATATCCTGTGTTCCCATTCCGACATCAATGGCAAGAAGCTTCATCGAACATTCCCTACGATTTGATTATATTTATATCGTTTACTCATTCTGGGATAAAATTTCATGTAAAAAGTGTTAAATAGCAAACAGGTTATACAGAAACACCCAAGAGCTACTTCTAAATGATGTATATTGCTTATGCGATTTATCAGGTCGGAGTGACGAGATAGCCAAGCCCGGTATGGCGCAGGGTTGCTAACCCTGTGTTCCGCAAGGAGCTCGGGGGTTCAAGTCCCCCTCTCGTCGTCCTGTTTTCTGATACTGAAGATAAAGAATTTAATAAAGATGCTATCGATACCAAAGGGTTTGAAAGATTCCTGAGAGTCCAGAAAAATCTGGCGGATCAAACAGTAACGTCTCATATTTATATCACCAACATATTTCTTAAGCATGATTCCAATGGAGTATATCACTGAAATTCTCTCCAAGTTAAAAAGACAAGTACTCGATGTTGAAGTTAAGGTCTCATTCAAGAAACCGAATTATAATGGGAAAAGTAAGACAAGATCCATAATTGTCTCATTTTTTATAATACTCTTTCAAATCACTCGGATTCCAGCCGCTCTACATCAGCCCTTACCATTATTTTTACAAGTTCCTCGAAATTGACTTTGGGCTTCCAGCCTAATACCTGTCTGGCTTTTGAAGGATCGCCAATAAGATACTCAACATCAGCAGGTCTAAAAAATTTCTTATCAATCTTGACATATTTTTTCCAATCAAGTCCTACCTCGAAAAATGCAAGCTCCACGAATTCCCGGACAGAATGTGCTTCACCGGTAGCAACAACATAATCATCAGGTTTATCCTGCTGGAGCATAAGCCACATTGCCTCGACATAGTCACCTGTATAACCCCAGTCACGCTTTGCATTAAGGTCTCCAAGATGAAGCTCCTTTGTCATGCCATAGTATATTCGCGCTGCGCCATCTGTGACCTTTCGTGTCACATAATCCAGACCTCTACGGGGTGATTCGTGATTATAAAGAATACCGTTCGATGTATACATACCATAGGTTTCCCTATAGTTAATAGACATCAAATATGCATAGACTTTGGCACATCCGTAGGGTGTTCGTGGATTAAATTTAGTATTCTCATTCTGTGGCATCTCTTTTGGCTTGCCGAACATCTCGCTTGAGGATGCCTGATATATCTTGGCATCTTTACAAAAATGGCGAAGGCTTTCAAGGACGCGGACAGCTCCAACTCCAGTCACATCGCCTGTCAGGATGGGCTGGTTCCAGGAAGTGCCTACGAAGGATTGAGCTGCGAGATTATAGACCTCATCGGGTTTGACTTCCAAAACCACAGCATCAAGAGAGGATTGGTCTGTAAGATCCCCCTCGACGAGCGTTATTTTATCAAGGATATGTTCGATCCGTGAAATGTTAGGAGTGCTTAAGTGCCTGACCAATCCATAAACAGCATATCCTTTTTCAAGGAGGAGTTCTGCTAAGTAAGATCCATCCTGTCCTGTTATCCCGGTGATCAATGCTGATTTTGTCATTATATTGCTTATCTTATAGTTTGTTTAAAGTTTAAATATTCTTCCTGTAGTCAAACGTTGGTAGAGTAAAGCAGAGGACTTTCAACCTCCAGCCGAATAAGAAGGAGCGATTGCTCGCTCCGACTCTTCTAAGAACCGTACGTGAAACTTTCGCTTCATACTGCTCAAGCCTCCTATAACCCTTTAAATCGGGCAGCAGTTATTTGTCATGGTCTCAGTTGCAGGTATGCATATATTCTTTACTTTATCCCATACTTTATCAGCCATTTCTGTTAGTTTCTTGGCTTTCTGTTTTAGTTTTCGTATAACGAAGTATTCTTTATCAAGGTATGGGTTCATGTCTAACTTCAATCTAGTGTCTTGTATCTTAAATAAGGTAGATTAATATACTGGTATATGCATATTATTTGCATAACGTTTGAAGGTGCATACCTTGGGACTGCACCAACAAAAACGTGTACTTGGTCTCCATCCGTGCCTATAGCATCAAACCTAACCAATATCTTTTTCCAATCTCCAAGCATATTTCTTTGAATATTCAAATCTATTGCTGTCAAATAATAATTTTTTTCTTAAGTAATAATAATTTCCTAAGAATATTTAAATCATACAAATATTTATTTTTTTGTAGTACGCAGCCCCTTAGTATAGAAGGGAACATATTCTTACATTGACAACTTTATGAATAATCATGTTCATGGGTTTCTTAATCATGTTCATGGGTTTCTTAATCATGTTCATACATTTCTTATATAATGAGAATAATCCGATTAATTGTTATTGCGGTATTGATAATCGGAATGTTTCTATTGCCAAATATTGCATCTTCACGTCCTGCTCAGGTATCAACAGTACAAATGTCAATATTGGTTTCAAATACCTCAAAATCAATTTCAGAGTATTTGGTAGGATTTAATCTTAACATAGATACCGGAGAATCGACTATTTACAATACTCAAAATTGGACTAATGCAACCTTTATTCAAAATACAAAAGATATGCACGCTAAAATAATTCGGTTTCCCGGTGGAGAATGGGCAGATATGTTAAGATGGAGCAGAGATACAACATTAAAATATTATGATGATCCCGATGGTTCAGGTCATCTGTTAGGATATATTACACCGAAGTATATTGATGATTTTATCAATTTCACAACAGCTGTTGGTGCAGAACCACTTATCACGGTTAACGTGTATGATTATAATGTTTCTGCGGCTCAAGATATGATAAATTATACCATTGAAAAAGAATATAATGTGACTTATTGGGAGATCGGTAATGAGGTTTATACAGATGCAGGAGAATATCCAAATTATTCATTATTTGAACCGGTCTGGGTTAATTATTCCAATGCCATGAAATCAGTAAAATCGGATATTGAACTTATTGGATTTGATGGTTGGTATGATAGTTATGATTATAGTGCTGGAGAGAATGAAAATTTGATAAATTACACAAATCAATTTATATTTAATCATAGTGCTAATGTTAGTTATATAGACATGCATGCATATCCGCGTTTTGGATATACATTATTTGATTGGTACACACAGGTTTATAACGGTGAATTTGAAGATAGTTCGATATCTGATTTATTGAAATGGAATTCTTGGCAAAATAAATCTTTTTCATATTCTATTGGAAATATAACAAATATACTACTTGTATTTAAAGACAGATCAGGTATAATGCCAGGAGCAAGTTATGATGGAGTAGATTATTTTTATGTCGATAATATCACTTTATATAATTCGACAACAGGTTCATCACTTGTAATTGGAGATTTTGAAACAGGGATTGATGGTATATCGAATGTCGGAGGAGATAATACACTATCACTTGAAAGTGTTTCAGATGTATCTATGAAAGGTTCAAAATCACTTAAAGTCACATATAATTTTTCGAACACAGATGGATTGAGTTATGTATATTTAAATTTTTATAATAAATCTTTTATCGATTATAATATAGTTAATTGGTCTGTCTATGTACCTTCTCAAACAAACAATGAAAAAGAATTTTTAGCAGAACATTATAAAGAAATGTCTGCACATTTAAATGCCTCAGTTAATAGTATTAATACTTATGGATCAACTAATAATTCTAACCTAAGAATATGGATCGGGGAAGAGGATTTAGTTTCATATGGTGATGATCCGACAGTAACCAATCATGGATGGGTTAGAAGTATGATAGCTCCAATATATTCATCACTTGTTTTTTCTGAATATATAAACTACGATGTGTTTGCAGTTCAAAATTGGCTGGTTGGATACGAAGGGGGGGCAATACAATATCATAATGGTGCTATGGAAATTGAAAAGATGAAATATGCGTGGGAAATGATAGGTGGATTAGATGGAATGAGTTTAAATGTACTTCAAAATTCATCTCAAAAAGTTAATTTGATTTCAACAAGAAGCAACGATGGACAAATGAAGATTCTTGCTACTAATTATAATGCATCATCTAATATAAATTTATCACTTTATATTAGTGCATATTTACGAGAAAATTTCACTGTGAATCTTCTCAATGATTCAAGTAATAATATTGGTTTGTCTAATATATCAATAAAAAATAATTTCCTGAATTATACATTAAATAATTATTCAATCTATATGTTTAAATCTAAGGCATACGGTTATCTCAATGTGCCATATAATACGACAATAATTAATGAAACCTTTGATAATACATCTGATGTTTTAAATATTAATATTAGTGGAAATGGAAACAAGAAGTTTTATGCAGTATTGAAAAATAATAGTTATTATTATGTTTATATAAACAGTAACTATTATAATAGATTTTTAGCATCTAATAATGGTGATTTTAATTTTATAGCGAATATTAATGGTATAACAAGTATAGAGATTAATAGTATTCCACATGTCAGTTTCGATATAGAGGATATTAATTATGATAAAAATATCAATACGATTGATCTAGATATCATAAAAGACAGCATAAATACAGACGAACCCTGCCCGCGCTGCGATGTTAATAAGGACGGTAGCATCAACCTATATGATCTCGTACTGGTCTCGAAAAAAATCTGATAACGGTCAACAATAGGCATAAATGTGATACGAAAACAGGAAGTTTTTCTGAGGGTGTGCAATTACGATTTGAAATGGCTATGTTATCTCAGATTTCTTGAAGATTTGGATTTAATGTAAGAGGCTGAGATATTTTTGTCCCACAGCCTGAACCTACAATATTCTTAAATATCTTGAGCACCCTCATGAAAAAGTTAAGGAATGCAGCATATAAAGAGATATATAAAAATCATATATTTATTAATCTTCGTAGTATTAATTTTATTTATCACCCAGTGTGTTGAAAAACCAACCGAAAATGTGCAGTCTCAAGCATCAAGAACGTTAACAATACAGAGCGAAACGAAATCAACAATAAGCATCGCAAAACCAAATATTGAGTGGGGCATCGGGGTTAATCCAGCCAATGGTCTTACAAATCCAAATCCGGAAGACTGGGATGCAGCCTTTAAAAAGGCAAGCAAATTAGGAAAAATCGCACATCTGGAGGTTACACACGGCGAAATATCCCTGGAGGACATGTTTATGCTTCTTGACCTCAAAGTTCCGCTTGCGAAAAAATACGATATGGAAACTTTTATCCAGATCAATACCTTCGGTAAAATACCTGATCCTGATGAATACAGGCGCGAAGCTGTGGAAGTAGCAAAAAAATACAAACCAGATTATTTGTGCCTTGGTCAGGAGATTAACTATGTCTACGATGAAAACCCGAAAGAAGAGTATCAGCAGTTCGTTAAAGATCTTTTAATTACTTACCAGGAAGTGAAAAAAGTTTCACCAAACACCAAAGTATTCCCATCCTTTGCATATGAACCTATGAGAGCGAATAAACAGGAATTCCTTTTTAATGATTTTAAGGATATTCCGTATTTCCCTATGACGAGCTATCCTATGTCCTTTCTCAATTTATATTCTGGGAACACATACAAATCCCCGAAAGATATCCCATCAAATTATTGGAATGTCTCCGATATTACTGATAAAGATATTTTTGTAACAGAAATTGGATGGTCAACCAACGCGAAATGGGGTAGTTCAAGACAAAAACAGTCTGAGTTTGTATACAAAGCAAATGAGATCATAAATGCTAATCCAAGGGTGAAAAAAGTTGTGTGGATAACCATGATGGATGTGGTAGATGAGAACACCTCAGATACTTACGGGTATCCCGGAACTATGGGATTTTTCACTATTGATGGCAAGGATAAAGGCAATTGGGGGCTTATAAGCTGATGGTGAAAAGGATAATTTTAGTTCTTATAGTGTGATAATTGGAACTGTTATTCAAGTCATTGCGGTTATAGTCTTCCCGTACCGATCCTCAAGGCTGTGGGACAAAATTACCCGGGGCACAGGTTCATCAAATTATGCCAGACACCCGTACATGTTAGCGCAGTACTGATCATCCCTTTTTTGTGCCACTTTCCACCCAAACCACCTCTTATCAGCTGAAAATCCTGATTCAGAATTGTTTCGCAAATAATATTGAAGCCATACTTCTATTGCTTTTTCCAATCAATTCCTTAATCAATAAGATTATGACGCTCTGTTTAAGATCAAGCTCTGGCGGTCTTCCAGGGCCTCTATGGATTTCAATATTTGTTGCCTCGT
>CABMCA010000028.1 GCA_902384525.1 uncultured archaeon | reverse complement strand
CAGAGAATGCATTCTGGGCAAGACTTCCAGAAGGAAGTAAATTGAATATCTTTCTTAGAAGGATGGAGGTTGAATTAAATGTTATGGGAAGAATATAAAAAGAAGAGTGACCTATATAAGGCCAAGACATTCGGGACTACACATCCAGGAAATTTGATTTCGCGCTATGCGCTGAAATAAAGTTTGAGTTTTTACACTCTTAGCATCTTCATAATGTCGTGTTTTGTAACAACACCTATAACCTTCCCCATTTCTAATACCAGGACGGCGGGATTCTTCTCAAGTATCCTTGAAACGGTATTGGCATCTGTTGTTGGGGAGATCGTAGGAAAAGAGTCACCCATGATGTTACGAACAAGAAGGTGTGATACTTTCCTCAGGTCATGGTCTGTCATTGAGCGGACGATCTGATCGGATGATATACTCCCGACAGGAACACCATTGTCGATCACAGGCATCTGTGAATAACTGTGTTCTTCCATGATCCTTGCAGCCTCCTCGACTGAACGATCTGAACTTGTATGAATAACAGAAGGATGCATAATTTTCCGGACATCGATCTTTTCTTTACGTGCTTCATCAAAAACATTGAATATTTTATGAAGCGTTGAAAGCCTGGGATCAACATCTCCCGATTCTATGCGGGCAATAAGAGGCTGGCTTACACCCGCACGCGAAGCGAGCAGATGCTGGGTCAGGTTTAGTTCAAGCCTCAATTTCTTTATATCATCTGGAGTTGGAAGAAACATTATATTACTATGGGTAATAAGTAATATATTAGGATTACTATTGATATTATAATTGTATGTATCCTAATCTCAGATTCTAATAACTTTTAATTTAATTCATTCGGGTGAGCGAGAAGATCATCGAAATAGAGCTTCCTGTTGGTTCTGGACATATAGAGGCGAACCCACCAGATAGTTGTAAGTGGCGGGATAATAATTAATGAAATTATAAAGTTGATAAGAGACCATATTATTGAGATTACTGGGATTTGGCCCATTATCTGATCAATTATAATGAAAACCAGTGCTATAACAAAAATAAATACGAATAATAGAAATACTTCACCCTTATTCTTTTTAAAAAATGATAGACTGGTCGCCAGGCTTTCTAATGGCCCCAGATTATCCGCGACAAGGGCAAATCTGAAAACAGCCAACAAAATGCTCAAGATAATCAAATATAAGACCCATACTAAAAATCCACCTGCAAGTAATGCAAAGGCTCCCATATTTTCTGAAGTTAACATTTTAGAAATATCAATATTCATTGCCCCAGGAACAATGAAAATTATGCCGACAAGTGAAAGTAAACTGAAGAGTAATTCTGCAAGGAACATGTTTACAAGGTTCTTTTTTCCTGCATCCCTCATTGCGGACAAGTTGGATTTTCCCGATTCAGTAGCCTGTATTGCCATTCCGATCGCTCCTGAAGTGAAATATGCCTGGATGAAAAAAACAAACAGGACAATTATCACAACTATGATAGCGATTTCCACTATATGCTGTCCAATGAGTGGAAGCAGAATGGAAACAACTTCTTCAGGACTTTTGGCATTCTCAATGTTCAATAAAGATGAACCAAAAATACCTGCAAATCCGAAACTGGCCAAAAGTACCACCAGCAGGATCGAAATAAAAAAATCGAGAATAAAAGGTATGCAAATATTAAGATTTTTTGTATATGTTTCAAAGCCGTTACTGATGATTTTTCCGATATCTTCCACCATATTCATTTATCCTTTTTTAGTTTTACTCAACTTCTTAGTTAAATATTTCTGACAATACTTTAACTATTTCTCATTGAAGTTGTTATCTATTTCATCCAATTGAATACAATCCAAATAAAATGACTCTCCCGGCCATGGCCGGGAATTTAATATTACTTTGGCTCTTCTTTCTTTTCTTCCTTTTCCATTTCTTTATCCATCTTGTAATCGTCATAACCCATCCATGCGACGATCAAACCCACAAATAGAAGGACGAGACCTATTGTAGCCCCCAATAATGATAGAAGATTATCCAAAAAGTTAAATCCATAAGGTTTTGGAATATACCATACAATGCCAATGATCAAAATTACTATACCTATTAACATCTTAATTATATTATTTACCAGAGACATAATTTCACCCTGTTTACATTGTTTTATCTCATATTAAAGTTTTTTTATGAACTATAACTAAAAAACTATATACCCCAACCAACATCTAAGCATCGTGCAGGGCTCGTGGTCTAGTCGGCTATGATATCGCCTTTACATGGCGGGGATCCGGAGTTCGAATCTCCGCGGGCCCATATTATTTTTATGGTCTCACCGAAAAAATGCATTCTCTGTAATAATTCCGCTTCTTATCCCATAACATTTACAAAAGATTATAAAAGGCTGGGTAAACGAAGTTATTTCCGCTGCCATGAATGCGATCTGATCTTTGTACCTGATGAATTCCATCTTTCGCCCGGAGATGAAAAAGAGCGATATTTGCTTCATAATAATACGCTTTCAAACAAAGGGTATGTAAACATGTTCCTGGAAAAAATAAAACTTATACAACAATATTGTCCGGGCATAAGTTCGGTACTTGATTACGGGTGTGGTGATGAACCTGTCCTGACCGAGTTACTGCAACGAGAGGCATATGATTGTGACAGCTATGACCTTTATTTTCATCCTGAGTTTCCAGTAAGATCATATGACCTCGTCATCTCTACAGAGGTTTTCGAACATTTCAGGGATGTCAGGAATGAGTTGACAAAAATATGTTCACTTCTAAAACAGGGAGGATTTCTTGCAGTTATGACATCACTTCATGATCCTGTAGATTTTGAAAATTGGTGGTACCACAGCGATCCTACACATATTTGTTTTTTCAGCACGAAAACGTTTGATTGGATCTCAAAGCAATTTGGATTTAAGAAAATTTATTCGAACCAAAAAAATTTTATAATATTACAGTTAAATTAATTTTTTTACAATCCGAAATGCCTAAAAAATTTTAAGACAGAGGCTCTACTGAAGCTGTAAATTTAAATTGGGTAAGATGGGTCTGTTATTACTTTCCTCCCCATCTGCTCAGCATTATTATTGCGACAACACATATAATTGTTACAACCAAAGCCGTGCCAACAAAAAGCCCCCATTGGCTCCAGGTTCCGCCTGTAGTAGTTAAAGGGATCCCGCCTGTAGCGAACGCCGAGAGTACAACCTGAGTCCAGACCATACCAATAACTATTCCAAATGCAGTACCCAAAGACGTTGCCATAGTCTTCCTGATTTCACTTTTACTCAACTCAACCATATTCCAACCTCAATTATCAGATGTATATAATTCTATATAAAGTAATTGTTTTCTTCACCATTTTTTATTTTTCTCATAACGATCCCTTCCGCCGCCTTGGGAAGGAAAAGCGTTGACTTCTGCGGGAAATTCTTTCCCTCTATAAACGCTTTTCTTTCAACGTCTTTTATCGAGAATGGATTTAAAAGAAAAGCAACTTTATATTCCTTTGAATCCACTCTTGTTATGGCCTGCTCAGGACTTGCGTTAAAAGATACATCCTCTACAGGTTTTCCCTGTATGACAGGATTGATCAGCCATTCATGAAGAACTATAAGATCCAGGCCAACAATCTCTTTTTTTTCTCTTGAAAGATCATGCGCAGCTTTCTCATCAGCCCTGAGGATGCTGAATTTTTTTCCGTCGTATATGCCAAGCTTAATATCAAATTCACTTCTGCGTTTCCTGAGACGGGAATAGAATTCCTCGTCGTTGATATCGCTTTCCCAGTCTATTGAAAAATTCTCCCGTATTTTTTGTGCAAGTTCCTGTTCATTGAAATTGCGCACTGCCCTGTGCCATGGTAAAAGTAAAAGAGCCCTGTCCCCTCCTTCCATCAGCATCATCATCGTATATTCAATACCGTCCCTTTCCCTCAGCAGATTTGAAGCTGTGTACCTGTGGTGCCCGTCAAGTATGAGAAGCTTCAGTCCTTTTGTCAACTTCTTGATCTTCCGGATGATTTTTTCATCGTTTATCTCCCATAAAAAATGACGGCTGCCGTTCAGGGTAACATCAACAACAGGAGGCTTATTTGGATCTGGCACAAAATCCGGGCGCTTAAAACCCAGGTATTCCTCGAAAAGGTTGTTCAAATCATGACCTGGCATGCTGTATTCAGCAGCAATCGGTGAAAAGTTCATCATACTTCCTTTCATCAACCTGTAGCGTTCATTTGAATTTACTTCAAAAATATTTTCATGCCCCACGATATTTCCCTTCCCGAGCTCTTCAACTTTAACAAGCGATACAAGACCGAAAACAAAATACAGGCTTTTTCTGTCTTTTTCAGGAAGAAGGGCCAGTATCTCAGGGGTAAGGGAATACATAATTCCGTAAATATAAAAAGCAGGTTTTTCTCTTTCTACGAGTATCTTTGAGTTGATGAAACGATCGAGTTCTTTTGTTGCATATTTAATAAATTCATCACTGTCCATGTCCTTCCTTCTGGTTGTAACATGGATTATGTTATTTTTTTCATGTGCGAACTTCTTGTAAGTTTCAGTATCTATAGTATCATAAACCGGACAAATGAGTTTATCTATCTGCATCCGGGGATTAAGTATTGTTGCTTTAAAAGGCCGAATTTCTACCATTAGTGAACATCCTTAAAGGTCTTCATTTTTCGGTTCTCAAAGGTGAATATAGAACATGAATGTTTCGAGACCGTATTCAATGCCATTTGCAATAAAGTCCGGTTTTTCAAGGCCTCACGGTTGCAACGATCCTACCCTGCCTGAAAATCCTTATTATACCGCCGCTTTGTGAAATTACCACCCCGATTGAATCAGTCCTCTGGGTTATGGCTGCTACTGAAGAGTGACGCGTGCCAAGACCTTTTTGCAGTTTGACCATTCCTGTATCCAGGGTAATGTAGCGTCCGGCAGCTTCAACAACTCCATCTCCTGTTACCACAAAGGCCCCATCCAATTGTGCAAATTCTTTGATATTGTCGCGTATCTCCGGGTCTGTTATCAATTTTTCCTCTCTTTTATATCCCTGGAAAGGATTCATTATAAGCTGCCGGGATTTTGCCATGACGTTTTCCGAATCTCCCAACAGGAAAGCCGTACCAATGGAACGGCCTTCTCTTCCTTCTGTACTTATTTCAAGTGCAATTTTTATTACCGCCTCAAAGACATTCTCATTTACTCCTGTTCCTTTTAACAACTCTATTATATCATTTTGTGAGCTTTCATTTACCTGGGGTTTTCTGACTTCAATGGAGCCCAGCTTGCTTTGAAGCAAAGCTAAGCGACTCTGATAATAACTTATAAGGCTCCTGATAACACTTATCTCACTGAAGTCATCGGTGATTTCAGCTGCATTCTTGAATCTTGCAATTGCCCTTATATATAATTCCCTTGCCAGCTCAAGATCCCCTCTCTCCTGTGCGCTTTCAGCTCTTTTTACTATATTTCGTCCATCATCAAGAAGAACGTTTTTGCCCAATTTAAATCACTTCAGTATCCTTTCGATAATTTCGAGATGATAAGCGTTCTAATAATATAAGGCTAAAGGTCAAATAAAAAAATTTAGTATTTATTATTTATTATGAAATCAATTTCTGATAATCCTCAAACCCGATCTCAAAACCTGCCAGTTAGTGATAAACTTTACCAGATGTTGTAATATTCGAATTGGTATGATGGCAGCTTCTGCTTTCATATCCCATTCCATGACCGGCCTTGTGAAATCAGCATTCCAATTGATTGTATAGACTGTATAGGGCGCCCGCAAGGAAAAGAGGATCGAATGCAGGAATCCTGTTATAATGCCAGTATAGGCAGGATCTTCCAATCCAAATGTGATATCGATATTAAAATATTTTATTCTGAATGAATAAATTAAATCTTTAAAAAGTCGTAATAGCGGTCTTGAAAGATAAAAAATCTCCTCTAAATGTATCCTGGATTTCTTTTTTGATTTCTTTACCTTCGTAGATTTTTTTGTTTCTTTAACCTCCAAATGCTTTTTACGTGTCAATCCAACTCCGCCTACCCGTCTTCCCAGAACAAGAAATTCTGTTTTCTTATCCTTTAATGTATATCTAAGCAGGAACATTATCCAGCCTATGCTCAAAAATCCATCTATTTTTCCTCCTGCCCTTGCTGAATTGACTCTGATATTCACCGGCGATAGCAGCATCACTACTGCAATAACAGAAAGAATAATTATTATTGCAGCGATCATCAAACACTTTTTAAGTTTACTTTCCTGTGATTCTTAATTGTTGCACTCTTCCTTGTTGCACTCTTCTTTCATTGATTTACATTTTTCCATTATCTGCGGGATTATTTCAGATACCCGTTCGATCACACCTTTCTCTTTGATAGCGAATAATTGTACTTCTTCCTTTGATACTACAAGAAAAGCGATCGGCTGGATGCTGGCTCCTGCAGCTCCCCCGCTTCCTGAACCCTGGTCGCCTGATTTCCCTTTCCCTTCACCACCACCACTCCCAAATCCGAAACTTACCTTAGTAATGGGGATGATTGTGTGGCCTTCTATTGTTATATGCTCACCGATAACGGTCTTTGTGGAAATCATATCGGCAATTTTTTCAGTTAAGACTTTAAGTGTTTCTTCTAAATTCATTTGGTACACTCTCCAATTTATTAATTTTCTTTGTTTCTACTTAAAGCTAACCGGATAGTCACTTGCAATGACATGGGTTTTTTCCAAATCGTGTGGGTACGTCAGAAGATTCGTAGGATACAGGCCAAAGGGCAAGAACAGCGTCATAAGCAGCCATATATTTTGCTTCATTTTCAGGTGTTTTAAATTTTCAGGATCATATTTGCTACATATTCACTATTCATACTCCACTCAGTTACCAATAAAGAACTTAATTTAAAACATATAATAGTATCGGTCAATTCTGCTGAATAAAGATTAATTATTATGTCAAGTGCAAGAATAACCTTTTTCTTCCCAGTAGTACAGGAAGAGATTTTTGCACCAATCCCTGAATCGGTCGTCATAGCCGAAGATGGCAGTATTATGATCTATCTTTCCATCAGGTCCGGGAAAGTTCCAGCATGGAAAATTTATCGCTTACGATTACTGATATTTTAATCTCGTCCATTACTTTATTCTCTACCTTTTTCCTGTTTTTTTCACTAAGCAGCGAAGCTGAGCATTTGTCTTTTGGGAGTATCACTCTTATTTCCAATCCTTCTTCCAATCTATTTTCGATATAGGGCAGATGATGCCTGGGAAAATCATCAGACATGTACCACATGTAGCTTTTTATACCATCGCCCAATTTTTCATGAGTATTTAAAATATTATATACACCTGTAATTATCTCTCCTGTAGTTAGGGCGTCTATTTGTCTCAGGAGATTGAGAGGAATATGTGACATGTCATGGTTCAGGAAGAATCCTGATTTCCCGGATATGAAGTCCAGTGATGATATGCTGGATAAAACCAGTTTCCCGAAGAGTGTATTATAATATCTCCCGTCACCTTTTTTCTCGATTAATTGTGCCTCTGTTAATCTTGAAAGTTGTCTTGAAGCTTCTGTAGAGTTCATGTTAACTTCTTTGATCAGGCTGGTGAAGGTCATCGGTTTTTCATCAAGGGTTTGGAGTATAGCAAGCCTGTTTTCTGAAGACAGTTCCGTAAATAGCTCGTAGACTTTCATCGTGTTTCCCGGTTACATTTGTGTAACCTTTGTTATATTCTTTTTGCTAACCATATGATACTGAATTCCCATTAGATCAGGCATTCTTTCTTTGCAGCGCAGTGTGCACACGCAGTTTTATGGAAGACCACAAAGAACCGGAACAGGAATAATCCATATTCTTAAGTTGATAGAGATAAATTTAAATCACAGGTTCAATTATTCTGAATAATTATGCTAAAAGATGTAAAAGAAAGTGCTACCTGGGAGAGGCACAACGGTGGGTTTTCAGTTATAAATGTTCTTGCAGTCATAATGAGTATATACATTCGTTAATTTCCAGAAAAATGCTGAAAGAATATTAGGATATGATGGAGCAGCTGTGCTTTTATACGAAACTGGCAAAAAAGCCGGTGAAAACTGGATCAACAGATTCAGTAAAGAATGGAAATTAAATGACCATATGTTCATTGAGGCTGCGCAAAATTTCTATGCAGAGCTTGGATGGGGTAAGTTCGACATAAAAGAAAACAACGCAAATGAGCTTATCATCAGGGTGGAGAACTCATTTATTGCGCGCGGTTATGGAGAATCAGATGCTGCAGTATGTCATTTTCTGAGAGGTTATAACGCTGGATTGGCTGAGGTGCTAAAAAGAAAATATCTTGAAGCCTGCGAAACAAGATGCGCTGCAAAAGGAGATGACTGCTGCGAGTTCGTGATGAACCGATTTGAATAATAAAAGTGCATTAACTCTTAAAAAAATTATTTTTGTCTTAATCAACGCTATCCATAAACAGAAATGATTCAAAATCCTGAAACAAATAGAATTTTAGGTTTTTCATCCATCACCCAGTTCTTTATTGAGTTCATCATAAAATGCTATCAGAAGCTTCACTGCTTTATGATCCTCATTCAAGTAAAATGACCTTATTTGTTTTCCGATCTTTTTCTCAATAACAATTTTATTTTCAAGAAGCGGATCAAGTACTCTTGCGACGCTGGAATGGTATAATCCAGTTCCTTCTGCCATTCCCGAAAGATAATTTATCTCTCCTCTTTTTTTGATGAGATATTCTAAAACAGTTAGCTGTGCAGTTTTTCCAAACAATTTTTCCAATGGACTCATAGTTTGTTCCCTCGGATGTTATGTTACATCAAAAGAATACCAGATTAGTGTTTATATTCATAGCATTTGTTCTTTTATTAGTATAGTTTTCATTATTAATTAATATAATCTACTGTTAAAATACACTAACTTGACGATATATCGTAAAGTTTATGTAATATAACGTTCTACTTGAATAATGAGGTCGGTCATCAAACAGATCTGATCAAAAAAATTGGTGAATATCAAAAAGGGGGATTAAAATGATTAGAAAAGAAATGAATTCAGACAGAAAGGCAGCTATAATTGTGGGAGTATTATATATCATTGGGACGGTTGCAGGCGTTCTGAGCGTGATTGTCTCGTGGGGCATTCTGGACGCTCCAGACTACCTCAATATAGTAGCCTTAAATGCAAGCCGAGCCCAGTTAACAGCCCTTCTTATTTTGGTCATGGGCCTTTCACTCGCCATGATTCCGGCGATGATGTTCCCAATCCTCAAGAGAAAGAACGAGGCTTTAGCTGTCGGGTATGTCATCTTCAGAGGGGCGCTGGAGACATTTTCCTATATTGCATCGGCGATTTGCTGGCTTCTACTGGTCGTAGTGGCCCGGCAGTATGTAGATTCCGGGGCTGTAATTACTTCCCAGTCTGGTAGTCTCGGGATTTTGTTGGTCAAAGCAATAGATCCAACCATCTCTGCACTCTTGTCCATCGTCTTTAGCCTCGGCGCCCTGATGTTATACTATCTGATGTACCAAGCGAGACTCATTCCGCGATGGATATCTGGCTGGGGGATTATTGCGGCCGTGGTGTATCTGGCTGGGGGCTTGATCGCTATGTTAGGCTCGACTCTGGATATCTTGTATTTGCAGATGCTTCCGCAAGAAATGGTTATGGCGATATGGCTGATTGTCAAAGGATTCGATCCATCGGCAATCGCTTCTCTGTCTGCAAAAACCGATACAAACGAGGTAAAATGACAAAATCAAAGTAAATTGGAGGAATAATCATGAAAGCAATTGTACACACAAAATACGGGCCACCGGATGAACTACAGCTCAAAGAGGTGGAAAAACCTATCCCTGAGGACAATGAAGTACTGATAAAAATACACGCAACAACAGTAACAACTACGGACTGCAACGTCCGTAACTTCACATTTGTACCTGAATCGTTTAGATTCCCGGCACGGATGCATTTTGGTTTCAGAAAACCAAAAATAAATATACTGGGGATTGATTTAGCAGGAGAAATTGAAGCAGTCGGCAAAGATGTAAAACTATTTAAAGAAGGTGACCGGGTTTTTGGATCAGCCGGTACTGATTTTGGTGGCCATGCAGAGTACATATGTATATCTGAAGATGGGGTGTTGGCAATAAAACCGGCTAATATGACCTATGAGGAAGCAGCAGCCATTCCTTTAGCAGGGAATACTGCACTGTTTTTTATAAGAGATCTGGGGAAAGTTCAGGCCGGACAAAAAATACTTATCCATGGCGCTTCCGGAGCTATAGGTACTTATGCAGTTCAACTTGCCAGGTATTATGGAGCAGAAGTTACCGGGGTATGCAGTGCCACGAATGCAGAAATGGTGAAATCTTTAGGCGCGGATAAGGTAATTGATTATACTAAAGAGGATTTTACCAAAAGTGATGAGACTTATGATGTTATTTTTGATGTGGTAGGCAAGATTACGTTCTCACAATGTAAAAGCTCGTTAAAACAAAAAGGAATTTATCTTGAAAATCTGCTTGGGCTGCAGGAGATTCTAAAAATAATCTGGACATCAATTATCGGCGGTAAGAAAATTAAGAGCGGGGTATCAATCGAAAGTATTGAAAATCTAAATTTCTTATTAGAACTTATTGAATCGGGAAAGTTAAAACCGGTTATAGATAGAAGCTATCCACTGGAACAGACGGCTGAAGCTTTCAAGTATGTCGAAAAAGGACACAGAAAGGGAACGGTAGTAATAACTGTGGGGCATAATGAATAAATCTGAAAAGTTCTGGGATAGGATGGCGAAGTATTTAGATAGGGAAGAAAGAAAAGATGAACCGACTAATGTTAAGATCATTGAAAAAACAAGAAACCGACTTAAAATTAGTGATAATGTTTTAGATTATGGGTGTGGAACAGGAACAGCAGCCATTGAAATTGCGGGCAGTGTGAAAACAGTCAAAGGTATTGATATCTCATCCAAAATGATTGAAGCTGCGAAAAGAAAAACTGTTGAACATAAAGTTAAGAACATAGATTTCGCGCAAACAACAATATTTGATGAAAAATTAAGAAAAGGATCATTTGATGTGATCTTATGTTTCTACCTGCTCCATTTAGTGGAAGATACGCCAAAGGTTATGCAAAGGATAAACGAATTATTGAAACCGGGTGGATTGATTATTTCTGCAACACCTTGTATTAGAGAGACATTTTTAGGAGTTCTGTTATCGCTTGTGAGCAAAATCGGATTAATTCCTCCGATCACATCATTTAAAATCTCCGAATTAGAAGATTCAATAGCTAATGGAAATTTTGAGATTGTTGAAACTGAATGTTTGCATAAAAGTGGACAAAAATATTTCATTGTAGCAAAGAAAAAATTGAGAACATAACAACAAAACCATATAAAATTAGAGGAATACTTATGAAAGCCATTATATACACAAAATACGGGCCGCCGGAAGTTCTTGAACTAAGAGAAGTAGAAAAACCAACTCCCAGGGACAATGAAGTACTGATAAAAGTATATACAACAACGGTAACCAGGGGAGATTCCAGAATGCGAAGCT
>CABMCA010000027.1 GCA_902384525.1 uncultured archaeon | reverse complement strand
GCTACACATGCCATAACAATATCTCAACAAGTGATTTCCATAACGTTTCCCTTTCCAAGCCAGCCCTTTCATCCGTAAATTGCCTGGACTGCCATACAACAGCAAGGACAATGGCACCCAAAGAGATCGATTCATCAGTTTTCTCAGCGGGCGTACATAAGAACAGGGCATGCGAGAACTGCCATGCAAATGCAACAGACACCAACATGAACACATATTCGTTCAGCACAGATTCCGCAAAGACCTGTACCTACTGCCATACCGGCAGCGGTAACTTTGGAGCGCCTCTCATAGCCGAACACAACCAGGTAGGTCAGCAGGTAATAACACCCCTGGCCGCATGCAACACATGCCACGATAACAACGGCATGTACCTGACCAATGCAGGAACCAATGGAACCACCTCTGCGATCACCCATTACCTGAAAGACGTAACAAACAGATCAACCACCCCGTACCAGCACCTCGGTCCGATCAATACGTCGAACTGTATCGACTGCCACAATGGTGCATATACTAACAATACAAGCTGGGGCACACCTGCCAACATCACAACAAGCAGCAAGAGACAGCATACTGAGACCACAACGGCCCAGTGCGATCTGTGCCATAAAGACAGCAACATCTTAACACTGGCTTCAGTAGACTTCCATAATGCATCTGTACAACCTGTTACAGGTGGAAGCTGTACTGGATGTCATAGCTCAGTTGCTACAAGTCTTGGTAATCATTCAAAATTAAATGGAACAACAGCAGTTGATGACGGGGATTGCCAGACATGCCATTATGCTCCCTTTTCAATGGTAACCGGTGCTGCAAACAGTTCTAATACACACTATTGCCAGGATTGCCATACAACTGCTGGTTCAGGACCAGTCAAACCTCAACCTGTTAATCCAACAAACCCGCTCATCAAAGATGGATTAGCTCACGGGAAGACAGATTGCAAATGGTGTCATGTAGCAGGCGATCAACCAGCTTACAAATATCATCTTAACGGACCCAGAGGAACTGCAACAGGTACAAATTGCGTGACCTGCCATGTTTCAGCAAATCTCCCTGATTCGCCTTTCCACGCTCCAGGGGAGTCACATTCAAGCCAGATAGATGGACAGGGAGGATGCGCAGACTGCCATGGGAGTGCTGATAATCATCTGGTTGGATCAGCGAATTCACAATCTCCCCCTGCAGTTTCAGGTTTATCAGCACCAACATCCGTAATCTCTGGAACTCCTGCTGAGATCCAGGCGACAGTTTCTGACGTCACATATTTATTACAAATAGCTGCTGCTCAGTACCAGATCACGAATGTTTCTGGCATTGTCATAGACTGGACACCCATGACTCCTAAGGATGGGGCGTTCAATTATGCAAGCGAAGTGGTGAATGCCACTCTGGATACGAGCGGCCTGAAAGGCACCTATACGATCAATGTCAAGGGCATGGCTTCAGGGCCAAAAACAGATCCATCCAAACCCTATTACCCGCTTAACGGTCAGTGGAGCAGTGTCAGCAGCACGCAGCTTATCGTTAACGAGCTCAAAGGGTATATTAACGGGACTGTAAGAAACAATTCAGTTAACATCTCAGGTGCTATAGTCATAACAAACACAGGAGTTACAGCGATAAGTGATGCAAATGGTTTCTATTCATTGAATCTTGTGAATGGAACATATCAACTGACCACCAGCAAGGAACCGGAATTTTACACCAACAGCAGTGTAAGTGTAACAGTAACGGCGCCAGCAACAATTATCAGGGACATAATCCTGAATAGGAAGCCAACAGGAACTATAAGCGGAAAAGTTGCAGTAAAGTAACTGGAGATCTTACTGGGACATTCATTTAGAATGAATGATTTCCAGTAAGACTCTATGAAAAATATAATTAGCTGAAAAATTAAAAATCAAATAGATAGCTTTATTTTATCATATATTCATAGAATAAAACAATACTGGATAGGATAGGATATGTTTGAATATGGAATCTTTTCACAAAAAAAGGATTGTATAGGGATTGTATTATTTCTGGCGGTTTTTGGATTTTTTATTCCAATAGTTCTTGCGGAATCTCCAAATGATGCATGTTTTAGCGGTGTATGTCATAATTCTTCTGGGCCTACGATTGACCGTACGTTGTATGACTCCAATCCCCACAAAATAATCAAATGTATCGAGTGCCATGTGAATTCTACCACTCCTCGTCCGGATGATCCTGAACATGGAAATTTTATTAGACAATTAAATGGTAGTAAAATTACCGGGCCATTGAAAACACAATATTATTCTCAAAATTTCTCTCTCTGTTATTATTGTCATGCCGAAAAAAGTGTTGTTGGATTGTTGCCGGATATGATCCCTTCTGCTAACCACGTGAATCTTACTCCGATTGTAGTCTCAAGCATAGGCACTAATTTTATTAATATTAATGGTTCAGGTTATCATAATGGGAGCGAAGGTGGAGGCGCTGATATCCCCACTAATATCCACTGGAATCACCTGGACGCTTTCGGGAGTCTGAATTATGGTAGCGGAGGAAAATTTGACTTTAATATGAGCGGAAAAACTACTTCTTACCAATCCTGCCCAGCCTGTCATAATGTTCATGGAACAAATTATCCGAAAATGACGAAAAATGACCTGGCTATTACTTATAGTTCTGATGATAATGGAACTTTTGGATATATCGGAAGTGATGCATACCTTTATTCAGGAGGTGACCTTTATTGTGGGGCTTGCCACACCAGCGGCACGAGTTTCAAATATTATAGAACGGAGATAAAAATATTTCAAGACTGTATCTCATGCCATGTGGATGGGTCACCCGGGAATGTTAACAGAACAGCATTCAGCCAGGGAGCACATGTTAATATCAACAAGACCGAAGGAATTGGTTTAGTTAATAATAGCGACTGCTGGACATGCCATTTTAATATGGATATGAATAGAAGCAATATCAGGCAATGTAATTACTGCCACACAGGCACCGTAAAGCCCGAAGTTCCGACCGCGCCAATAATAAGGACGCATGTATCGGGAGTAAAGATCACTAATTATTCCTGCGCGGATTGCCACAGCAAAGTTATCGTTGATCCTGGAACTGGAATTCCAAATGTAACATCCCATTATCTTAAAAGACCCACTGTATTAAGTGAAAAGTATTGCGATTATTGCCACGGCCCGAATCCAAGCTCTCCATTTAATGCAACAAACAAGACGATTCCAGCTTTCAGCCATGATGATCCTAGCTGGAATGGCAATTCCACATGCAGAACATGCCATACAAATTCCAGCGTATCAGCCGACCCTCTGGCTAATGATACATCTTCGTTCCATGACCTTACCACAGAACTGGGTGATGCATATAATGGAACTACAAAGGCAGACTGCTTTATATGCCATGTCCAGAAATCTCCGCAGTTTGTGGCGGCTCCCAGTCCCACGCATGATATTACTGGCTATACTGTGGAAGATTGCCGTAACTGTCATACGTCAGGAACGGGCACGGAACCGCAAAAACTACACAGTGTAAGTGCATCTGCAACTGGCGGGTGCATACCCTGTCATTCAAATAACGCAACCAGATATTATGCAAATACAAGCCTGTTCGGCAGGCATGCAAATGTAAATACCACAGATGGTCTGAATAATGTAACAGATGCAGATTGCAAGACCTGCCACTTTGGTTCTGCAGATGGATCAATGAAGATGAAGTTGGGTGCAGCGAACTATAGCAATACTTATTTCTGTGATGATTGCCACGTTTCAGGAGGACGGAATCCAGACGAATATGTCAATATATCATCAGCTTTTAGAAAATCTATCATGCCCCCGGGTCATGGATTGGCAGATTGCAAGTGGTGCCACTTGGCTGGAGCTTCATTAACCAGACCATTATCACCAGAATTACGCTATCATCCCAATGGACCCAGAGGAACAGCAGCAGGCAAAAACTGTGTAATCTGCCATGTTAATTCAAATCTCCCTGATTCGCCTTTTCATGCTCCAGGGGAGTCGCATTCAAGCCAGATAGATGGTGAAGGCGGATGCGCAAGCTGTCATGGAAGCGCCGATAATCATTTAGTAGGAAAATTGAATTCACAGTCTCCGCCAACAATCTCAGATTTTTCAATACCGTCATCTGTGATATCTGGAAATCCTGCTGAGATCCAGGCGACAATTACTGACATTACCTATTTACTGCAAATAGCTGCAGCCCAGTATCAGGTTTCGAATATTTCTGGCATTGTCATAGACTGGACACCCATGACCCCCAAGGACGGGGCGTTCAATTATGCAAGCGAAGTGGTGAATGCCACTCTGGATACGACCGGCTTCAGTGGTATTTATACTGTCAAAGTTAAGGGCATGGCATCAGGGCCAAAGACCGATTCATCCAAACCCTATTATCCTCTCAATGGTGATTGGAGCGGCATCAGCAGTATGCAGTTAACGGTAAATCAACCCACAGGGTATGCTAATGGTACAGTATCAGGAAGTCTGGGGAATATTATTGGGGCAACTGTGATAACCAATACGAGTGTCTCTACAATTACGGACCAGAATGGCAAATATTCACTGAATTTGACGAATGGAACGTATCGTTTAACCGCCAGCAAAGAGCCTGAATATTATCCCAATAGCAGCGTGATAGTGACAGTGACGGCGTATACGACGGTAACTCAGGATATCATACTGGCAACAAAGCCGACAGGAAACATAACCGGTACCGTCAATAATAAATAATAGTTCTGCTGCTCGGAGAAGTCTTTAAGGGGCTGAATTATTCATAGTATGACCTCAAAACAATTGTTGAGGTTTCATACTCTGGTAATTCAGAACTAAAACGATACAAATATAAGTATAGACATTTTAATTAAAACAATAGAAAACGGGTTAGGATTAATTAGTATCATAAAGATACATTTAGAAATAAAGTAATATATAATAGGATGGGAGAAGTAATATGAATTGGAGAGATAGTGTAAAATCGCATAGCAAAGCAAATCATATAATCAATGCATTTCTGATTTTGATATTATTTGTATCTTTTTTACTAATTAACATCAATCCAATCCAGGCAAAATCGAATATAAATTACCATAATAATATTACTGGAAATATAACGGATATGGAATGCATAATCTGTCATCCAACTCAAGAAACACAATTCCGATCAGAATTGAATCAATTGGATAAGCCTTTACTGATCGAAAATACACCCAAATCCAGTATTAATTCATTACTTCAAGTTGGGGAAAATTATACAGCAATTCTTACTTCCGGACAAACACCTTACCAGCTTGGTCCATTTTTCCGCAGTGGAGCTAATGGTTGGAGCTGGTTGGATAGTGATAACTGGGGAACAGAAAAACAGAAAAATCTCATCTTGCTTTCAATACTTGATAATACTACAGGTAGTTTAAAACCTGTCCATGGATTGACATCCTGGCCAACATGGCCACAGGCCGGTTTTAGATATCATGAGGGGACATATAGCTACAAAGCAGATAATGCTCCTTCTCCTATAAATATTCAGAAAAATTATCCGGACGCCAGTGAATTCTGGATGGTTAAAGAGATCAATTTAAGTGGACTGAGCAGCGCAACTCTTAATTTCTGGACATGGTTTTCGATGGAAACAGATTGGGATTATGGATATGTTGCCATATCCTCTGATGGAAATAGTTGGACAAATCTTCAGGGAACACTAACTATAAACACAAATCCTAATGGCAATAACCTTGGAAATGGAATAACCGGTAACAGTAGTGGAATATGGGTACAGGAAACAATGGATTTGACACCATATGTTGGAAAAAAGATTTTGATCGGATTTAGATTTGTGTCAGACCCTGCGGCCAACGAAGAGGGAATGTATATAGATGATATAACTGCTACCGGGGGATTTAGTGATAATGCAGAAACTCCTCCTGAAATAAAAACTCTAAGTGTCAATGTTACTTATCCCCGCCTGTCCATACTGAATCCAACAGATCCATTGACAAGCGCAAGCACTTTGCAGTATAATCAATATGTCCAAAGAGTAGAATTACATGAGGATATTGGGCATCCTGGTACATACGCCGGATATTTTAAATATGACCCATTTGCAAGCCAATATTCAGGAAGATATACCGTAAATCTTGATGCTATAATAAACGGGGAACAGGTTATTGGAAGTACAACATTCGATACCACTATATTTGGTTGCCAGTATTGCCACAATAAGAATTATAATGGTGCTGAAACGAGCTTTGTTCATGCAGACGGTGGCGGAATGCAGTCATGTGAATATTTATGTCACAGTGGATCAAGAGGCTTATATGACAATGCATTTATGGGGCCGCCTCTTCCCGCAAATCCAATACATGTGCACGAAATGAAATTCGGGCACCAGGGAGGATATCTGGATGGTGCATATTATCCTCAGCCGCCATATAACGTTCCTTCGCATGTAACTGAAGTAAGTTGTGTACAATGCCATACATCCTTCATTCATGATAATAAAGGAAGCGATACTGCAAAAATTGGAAATTACACATTATACGGTACAAATATAACTTTTTCTTCTGGTACACACAGCAGTTTGACATGTGAGCAATGTCACGGGACTTTGGATTATCCTGCGATACCACAAAATCAATATAGTATAACAAATAAGCTCGGAAATAATAGTCGTTCTTTTACGTCTTCCGAATCATTTACAGATACTTATGAAGTAGATGTGAATGGAATTGATAATCTTACGATAGATGTACATGCTAACGATGGTTCTACGAAATCAGTTGCTGTATATGTTATAGGTCCGGTCGATAATACTACAACTGCTATACAGGGGCCGAATCCGAACGGATATCCGTACTATATAACCCAAAGCCTTGCCACACCGATTAATGTAAATGTAGTTGGTCCATATACTGGAACATGGTTAGTCAAGGTATATTCGACACAAGAAGGAGTTGTGGATTACACAATTACGAGCAGTTATCCTATGGAAAGAAAACCAATAATAAAAATACCGGAATGTAATGAATGTCATAATCCAGGGGCTACAGGCAAAACAAATGCAAAATATCCAATTCCTGACTGGAACCCCGGCTTTGCCCATGTGGATATTAATAAAGACGGTACTCTGGATGTGCAGTGCAGGATGTGCCATGATGCTATGCACAACATAACCATAAAAGACTGCCATACCTGCCATACCATTGCCCCATCTAACCATCCAATTTCTGAACCTTCATTCTCCCAATACACCCGGAGCCAGTGCCTTGCATGCCACGGTGATCCGCACAAAGTGACCATGGCAGGTGGAGGGTGCGTCGGCTGTCACTCTTCTCCAGGTCAGCGATACTATGTCAATACAAGCCTTTTCGGCAAGCATGCCAATGTGAATTCATCAGACGGTATCAATAACGTCACAGATGCCGATTGCATGACATGCCACTTCAGATCATCAGACATTATAATGAGCCCTGATGCGGGTCTTGGTGCCGCAAACCGAAACAACACATACCTCTGTGATGATTGCCACACTTCATCAGGACGAAACCCATCCCAGTATAACAAAATCTCCTCTGCATACAGGAAAACCATAATGCCACCAGGCCATGGTAAAACAGATTGCAAGTGGTGCCACATAGCAGGCGACCCCCTGCCAAGACCATTGGCCGATAATTTAAGATTCCATCCCGGCGGACCCCGGGGAACTGCAGCAGGAAAGAATTGCGTTAGCTGCCATGTTTCAGCCAATCTCCCTGATTCGCCTTTCCATGCACCAGGAGAGTCGCATTCAAGCCAGATAGATGGTGAAGGCGGATGCGCGAGCTGCCATGGAAGTGCTGATAATCATCTGGTTGGCTCAGCGAATTCACAATCTCCACCAACAATTTCAAGTTTATCAGTGCCAGCGTCTGTGATCTCAGGAAATCCTGCTGAGATCCAGGCGACAATTACTGACATTACCTATTTACTGCAAATAGCTGCAGCCCAGTATCAGATAACGAACGGTACAGGCACTGTTAAAGACTGGACACCTATGACTCCCAAGGATGGATCATTCAATTATGCAAGCGAAGTGGTGAATGCCACTCTGGATACGACCGGCTTCAAAGGTATTTATACTGTCAAAGTTAAGGGCATGGCATCAGGGCCAAGGACCAATCTTACTTTACCCGCTTATCCCCTGAATGGTGATTGGAGCGATACAAGCAGCAAACAGCTTACTGTTGTCCAACCCACCGGGTATGGTAATGGCACGATTTATGGTATTCTGGATAAAAAAATTGCAGGAGCGATAGTATCCACGAACACAAGCGTTTCTGTAACCACAGACCAGAACGGTACATATTCATTTAGCCTGCCAGACGGAACGTATCGGTTGACCGCAAGCAAGGAGCCTGAGTATTATCCAAACAGCAGCGTGATAGTGACAGTGACAGCGTATACTACGGTAAATCGGGATATTATTCTCACTCCCAAGCCAACTGG
This sequence comes from uncultured archaeon, assembly GCA_902384525.1. GTDB lineage: Archaea > Halobacteriota > Methanosarcinia > Methanosarcinales > Methanoperedenaceae > Methanoperedens. Next base: position 3,813 of record CABMCA010000027.1, on the reverse strand, counting down.
TAATATAAGTGGAACTGTCAGTGTAAGTGTATGATGAGAATAGACAATTCTGGGAGGCCTGGCATGATAGGCAGGCACTCCCGATTTATGATACTAATAGTGATTATAATAAGAGCCCTAATATAAAAAAGGAAGTTTTAAATACTTGCAGCTATCTCTCAAATCCATAACGGGTAGAAACTTTAGAGTGATGACCCGATGGAAGGTGGTAAAAATGGTATCATGTAACTTTTACAGAGGGAAGCGCCTCAGAACAGAGGTTGGAATAACAATATTATTGATCATATTGATGGTCAGCAGTGCAGATGCAGCTGTTCTTGAGGTAAACTCAAATCATGGTTTACGAATACAAAGCATTGTTTATCCCACAATTCAAGGTGCTATAGACGGTGCAAATGATGGGGATTTAATTATAGTCACAGCAGGTACATATTATGAAAATTTGACTATTTCAAATAAAATCAACCTTACGATAACAGGAGCCGGGATCGGTTCAACGATCATCCAGCCGAATGTTCTAAAGACTACAGGCTTGGGGCATAAATATGATGCTGATATGCATGTCGCTCTGTTCGTGAATTTATCAACGAATTTGACAATTCAGGGCATAACCATTTCGGGAAATGGGTTAAATCCCAACGCTGTGATTTTCTGGAATGCAGCGACGGGAGAGATTAAGAATTCCAGGATAACTGACACAAGTACTCTCACGGGATTGCAGACAGGTCAGGGAATTGCGATTGATGCAAGCTCAGGACAAATAAGTTCCCTGAACCTGACAAATATTCAGGTCGACGGGTTTAATAAAAACGGCATTGATGCGGTCGATGGAAACGGGGGGACGAGTCCGGGCACTATTACGGTGAACATAAATGGTGGGAGCATTACAGGTGTTGGTCAAACTACGACTATTGCCCAGAATGGCATTCTCTTCTGGAATAATGGCACAGGTACCGTTGGTGGTTCAATCAACGGTGTAAGCATCTCGAACTTGAATTACACCCCAACAAACAATGAAGCAACTGGAATTTTAGGTTACAGTGGCGGTCCAGATTCGATTTCCAATAGCGTATTCTCAAATGTTGAATCGTATATCTACGCAAGCAGTAATATCGATGCAAGCATTGGCAACACATTCGATGGCGTTGCAGCAACCAGCGCCACAGATGCCCAGCTATTTGCCATCGAGGATATGATCTACCATAAACTAGATGATGCAGCCCTTGGCCTGGTAAAGATCAAGCCGAACAATGTATATGTCACTCCTGCCAGCGGCTCTCTCCAGCGCGGTATTGATGCAGTACCAGCCGGAGGAGTGGTTAATGTGGCCCCAGGGACATATACGGAACCATCGATTATCGGTCCACAGATTTCGATAAACAAGGATTTATCGATAGTGGGTGCGGATAAAACTACAACAATAATTAAACCTTCGGCTGATACAGGAGCCGGAATTACAACTAATGATGTCAACGGATGGTTCCTTGTTGATCCGGGAGTTACTTTTAATCTAAGCAATGTGACTCTGGATGGCGATGGAAAGAATATATCCCAAGCTATTCGTTCGCATGCTTCAGGGACAATCCAGAACAACATTATAAAGAACATGGGGTATAATCCTTCAACTGCCTACAAAGGCATGGGCATTGTTACGTTTGATGCCAACATGATAATAAGCAACAATAGCTTATCGAATATTGGCAGAATCGGTATCTATGTAGGCTCAGGTGTTACGAACTCGGTGATCAGCGGAAATACATATACAGGTAAAGGAAATGGCAACTGGCTCGACTACGGAATTGAAGTGGGAAGAGGAGGGAATGCCACAATTACCGATAATACTGTCTGTAATTGTACAGGCATTGCAACGGTGGATGGATCGACCTCAGCAGGCATTTTGGTGACGACTTATTATAACCCAGGAACATCTGCCACGATCACAGGCAATGAAATATGCAATAACTCTGTCGGTATCGCGGTTGGATACAATGACGCAGATGCAAGCACAGTTATTGCACACTACAACAACTTTACAGGAAACGGTGAGGGAGTTAACAGCACAAATGCAACTGTTGACGCCACACTCAACTGGTGGGGCGCCGATTCAGGCCCCGGACATGTTGGACCCGGAAGCGGAGATAATGTAAGCACCAATGTCCTTTATGATCCATGGCTTCCAATTGATGAAACCCCTCCCGCAAGCGTAACAGATCTTGTGAATGTGAGCTATGCGACGAACTATATCAACTGGACATGGACTGATCCAGAAGATCTTGATTTCACTAAAGTTTTGATATATCTGGATGGAGTTCCACAGGGTGAAGTCATAAAAGGAGATCGGCACTACAATGCTACAGTTTCTCCAGGTACTTACACCATCGGGACAAAAACAGTTGATTTGAGAGGAAATATCAATGCTACCATGAAGACACACACTGCAACCACGATTCTTCCGTTGGTAAGGTTCATCAATGGCACAGTATTTGAAAGTCCTGATCCCCTTCATGGCATCCGTGGGGTGACAGTCACAATAGGCAGCCAAACAAATACAACGAACGCAACAGGCTTCTATTCGTTCGCGGTTCCTGATGGCTCATACAGCCTTACGGCAAGGCTTGAGCCAGGGTACTATACTAACAGTTCGGTAACGGTCTCAACGGCATTGAGGGCTGTTACGGTGCAGAATATTGAACTTGAAATTAAACCAACAGGAAATATATCAGGGACTGTCAGCGGATAACGGTGTGATTAATAAAGGCAATTCCGGGAGGCCTGGCCTGACAGCCGGGCACCCTGGAATAACAGATATATAATATAATAAGAATAGTATATGAAAATTAAGAACGAAAGGTATATATGATAATGAATCTTAGATATTTTATCCACTTTAGGATAGGAGAGTTTAATGAAAATAATTGAAAATATGACAAACGGCTATCGGAAGATAGCGTCAGGAATAGCAATAGTGGCATTTTTAACATTAATGTATTTCGCATTGATCCCGGGCGGAACAATGGCAACATCATTCGTTACCGCAGTCAGTGGCGACCCGATAATCGGTGCAGTCGTTAAGCTTGTCGATTATCCGCAATATAATGCTACAACGGTCGGTCCGGATGGGAATTACGTGATGAATAATGTGCCGTATGGAGAATATTTCATATCTGCCCAGGCCCCTCTTTATACTAAGAATGTGAGCATAGTAAATGTGAGCAGTAGCGCTGTTGTTAAAAATTTTACATTAACGCCCGGGAGCATTACCGGAGATTATCGCTACTTTGCTTTGACAGATAATGAAGTTACTGCAAATAAAGTTTCATCATCATCAGACATCGGTACAAACTTCTCGATACCACAATACGGAGATAATGTTGGATGGAATACAATGGTTTATGTGACTGATGTTTCTGGTCTCGGTGCGACGTTGACCGTAAGATATTATTATCCTAATGGTACTCTTGCAGTGACAGAGACACCGACCGTCCCGGCGAACGGCACCTATAGATGGATACCTTCAGATGGAACTAATAGCAGACCCACATTGGGTAAACTTGTCATCACTTCGAACAATAATGTGGTGGGTGAATTCAAGATTTACTCCAAATCTAACACAGATATGATATCGGGAAAACTCTATACTGATGCGGATGCATCTACCAGTTTATCAATACCCCAGTATGGAGATCATATTGCGTGGGATACATATTTAGCAATCTCAGATACCTCAGGTCTAGGTGCTACTTTAACCATAAGATATTATTATCCTAATGGTACTTTGAGGGTAAAGGAAACCCAGACTGTTCCCCCGAATGG
>CABMCA010000026.1 GCA_902384525.1 uncultured archaeon | reverse complement strand
TTTTAAATGTAGAAGATATTGTAGCCATGGTCAGTAGCAGGTAATATCATTACATTAAAGAATAAATAAGTATTTATTGTGATGATATTACTTTGACCATAACTGAATTATGTAACTGTGCCATTTTGTTGTTGAAATCCTTTATCCTCGCTCCATATCCCATCAACTTTGGTTTTCATTGCAAGCGCCAAAAAAGGTGCATCATCAGGATCAATATCTTTCATGATATCTTTTGCCTGATCATAGCAATCGGCATATTCGTCTTTTGGATAAATCGTGATTCGGGAAAATAGCATATCCATTACATATTGCAAATCCTGAGATGCAAGTTTTGACTTCTTTTTGATAATATCGCCATGTTTTAAGATTTCAGTAAAAGTGTATTCTGGTGCTATAAATTCAATATTTGAATTCATCAGGATATGACGCCGTATAGAGTTGGATATGAGGGAGGATATTATAATATTGGTATCTATCACCAGTCTCATTTTCCCGGCTCACTCAATATCATGTTGTTCGCGTATGGACTTTTTTACAAGTTTCCCTATCTTGGCAGCATCTTTCTCGGTCAATTCACTTTTTTCCAATATGGTGTCAACTAACTGGATTTTTCGGGCATATTCCCACATGGCATTTCTTGCAATGACACTCCATTTTATTTCATTGTGATGTTTTATGACTGCGTAGAGGTCGTCCGGGACAGATAAAGTCATAGTTGGCATAATCTGTTCTATGTGCAGACACATATATATGTTTATTCATACATTGACTGCGGTTTGTCTCAACCTCAGCAGAGCTGCGGGACTCCACAACACACACGCACAAAGAGGAGGACAGGTGTCTTGTTAAAACCAGTCCATTGATAGCGTTTTTTGTTGGATTTGTTAGAAAACAACAGTATAAGATTAAAATTATTAATACAAACAGTAAAAAAGGATTTGTTAGAGCATTGATTCTACTTGTCGGATTATAGGCAGTGATTGATGATTAAAAGAATCTTCTCCAGAGAGATTGTTTGTCTCCGATTTCAGAAACCATCTCAATTCATGTTTAATGGCCCAATGTGCAACACTTCTTTCTTTATTGTCTAAAAACAACCTGAAATAATGCTTATAGAATTTATCTCTTTGGGTTATGAAAGTGCTTGAGATATTTAAAAATTATTGTATAATAAAAGTATTTATTTTAATATGCTATTTTAGCCACCCTATTGGAAGGATTGCAGGTAGAGATTGAGATTCTCACTTAGTTTTTTGATTTTATCTTCTAATATAACCGGAACTATCGTACCAATCTCCGGACGCTCTCTTTTACGAATTGGTGTAATTATAACTTCATCGAGGTCTCGATGTTCGATTATGTAATTTATTTCGTGAATTAAACTATATGCTTTCACTAAAATTTCCCCTTTGTCTTTGAGTATAAAAAGAAGCCCTGAATTTACTACTGATTTCCAAGCATCTGTATAAAAAGGTATTAACTGTACTTTTTTTTTACTTTCGTAAAACTCTCCATTAATCATGGGGTTTAAATATTTTAGAGTACTATCAGATAGTTCTAAGTTTTTAGATATTTCAAAATTTAGGGCTTTCTTTAACCCTTTCCGAAACATCTGATTTTTAACTTCATCATCACCCATCGGCTCAGATTTATGGTTATATCTTTTATAATAGCGATAATTCGCCATATGTAATTCAGAGCTTTCCACAATCTCTACTACAAAAATTGCTTGAGAAGAATTCTCAGTATTCTCAATGGAATGAATGTTATATCCTTCTATTTTAGGCTCAATATGCGAAATATTATCTTCAATTTTTTCCTTTATATTTCTGGCATTTATCCAGTTTTTTGAGATCGGTATTCCATTTTGTTCACCAATCCCATAAAAAATCGTCCCACCAAGTGTATTAGCAAAGGCTGAAATATCCTTTGCAATTTCATTATCTAATTCTCTTTTGTACTCAATATATAGGCTTTCACCTACCTTATCATTGAATAATCTTTCAATATCTTCTAATTTCTCAAACGGCATAATTTTCACTCGGCTCCATTTAAGGTTTAGTTAGGTCTTATGTTATTTACAATCATTGTTTGGTATGTGATAACTCGTAAAGTTAAGTTAAAATTTCTCCAACAAATCCACCTGTCACGATATTTTAAGCTCGATTCAAAAGATCTGGCAACGAGTGGATTTGCAGTAATCCCGGGCAACCCCAACTTTTCCAGAACCATCCCGCATAATTCAGATGATACCGATGAAGAATCAATATCAGCAGTATTGATGACAGTCTTATGAATGTGTTGAAGATAATGCAGGCTTTCATCCATCAGCTTGTATAATCCATCCCCTTCCTGTGGGTCACCCCAGGAAGATGATAAAACATTGATTCCGCCTATACCTTTTAGTTTCTTTAAAAACTCACCTATTTAAATCCCAAGCACAATTAAGCACTTCATGTTTCGTATAACTTTTCTTGGCACAGGCGGATCGCTTCCCACGCCAGACCGCAACCCATCTTCCGTTTTTGTCAACAGGGAAGGTGATATGATGCTATTTGACTGCGGCGAGGGGACCCAGCAGCAGATGATGCGGGCAAAGACCGGCATGACGCTGGGCTCTATTTTTATCACACATTTTCATGCAGACCATTTTCTCGGTATTCCCGGCCTTATCCAGACCATGTCTTTTAACGGAAGGGAAGAACCGCTTGATATCTACGGCCCCGTATGGACAAAGCAATTTGTAAATCTACTCATCCAGCTTGGCTATTATAAGCTCGGGTTTGTAATAAATGCGCACGAATTGCAGGATGGAGATATTATTGATAAAGGAGATTATTCAATCAAAGCGGTTGGAACAGACCATGGCATTCCAAGCCTGGGCTATGTGCTTGCAGAGAAAAGACGCGCGGGAAGATTTAACCGGGAAAAAGCAATAGAACTTGGTATTCCGGTAGGCCGCCTGTTCTCAAAATTGCAAAACGGCGAGGTGGTCATAATTAAAGGAAAGACAATCCTGCCCTCGCAGGTGATAGGTGAGAGCCGTCCCGGCAGGAAGATCGTATATTCCGGAGATACAAGGCCGTGCGAAAACCTGGAAAAAGAAAGCGCTGGAGCTGACCTGTTGATACATGACAGCACCCTTGCTGAGGATTTGAGAGAATGGGCTCTTGAAACAAAACATTCAACCTCAAAAGAAGCAGCCATCATTGCAAAAAATGCAAACGTAAAGCAACTGGTACTCACACATATCAGTTCAAGGTACAGTGAAAAAAGGGATGTAGTGCTGCATGAGGCTAAAAAAGTCTTTGGAAATTCCATGATCGCGGAGGATTTGATGGAAATAGAAGTACAACTTCGTGACAAATAGAAATAAATAGACGTATGTACATATTTTATAAGTGATGGGTTTGAATACATTAACAACATTCAGGCTGGATATCGAAAGGGTAGCGCACACTCTTGATCTGGACGAATATAAAATAAATGAAGCAAAAAAAACAGGAAAAAGCACAATGATCTCCCCCAAATTCTATAATAAAGGAATTTACAGGGTACGGGATGTAAATAACGGACTTATTGAGGACATCGCGGTCAACATAGACAAAATAGCCGCGGTCACCTACGATGGTCTTGTCAGGGAACTCGGAGAGGATTGTGTTGATAAAACTCTCTGGAAGGACGTGCCTGAGGGTGAAGCCATATTTTTCTATTCTCTCAAACTTGAAGATGAATTTATCAGATAAGAATCTTGTAAAGCTTGATTTTTTTATTTTCGTATTCTTCAGAATGCCTTAAATATTAAGAAATTAGTCGTGAGCTACACTTTATGACGGCAAAAAGACTTCAAAACATTACTGAGTCGGCAACGCTTCGGATCTCAAATCTTGCAAATGAATTGAAAAGCCAGGGTAAAGATATTATAAGTTTCAGCCTTGGAGAACCTGATTTTACAACACCATCACATATCATTGATGCTGCAAAGGCATCACTTGAACGCGGTGAGACACATTACACGCCATCGCCAGGGATACCCGAATTGCGTAAAGCCATCGCTGACAAGCTCAAAAAAGAGAACAAAATTGAAACAAAACCTGGTAATATCATTGTCACCCCTGGTGCAAAGCAAGCCATTTTTGAAGTTATACTCTCTGTTCTCAGGGAAGGAGATGAAGCAATTCTTTTTGACCCTGCCTGGGTTTCCTATGATCCGTGCATACAACTTGCAGGCGCAAGAACTGTCTGGGCTCCAACTTCGCGAAATAATGGTTTTTCACCTGAGAATATCGGTGAATACATAACAAAAAAGACAAAACTGATCGTCATAAACAGCCCCTGCAACCCGACGGGTAGTGTTTACAGCAAAGAAACGTTAAAAGAGATAGCAGATATTGCTATTGATAAAAATATTTTTGTCCTGTCAGATGAAATATATGAGAAGATAATTTATGACCGCGAACACATAAGCATCGCAAGCCTGGATGGGATGCAGGATTTGACAATAACTGTCAACGGATTCTCAAAAGCCTATGCAATGACAGGATGGCGCCTCGGATATGTGAGCGCGCCAAAGGAAGTTTATGAACCGATGCTTAAATTGCATTCCCATTCCGTAAGCCAGGCAACTTCGTTTGTCCAGTATGCAGGTATTGTCGCTCTCCAGGGTGACCAGGCGCCGGTTGCCGCAATGGTCCGGGAGTTCAGGGCACGAAGGGACCTGCTTGTCAGGGGATTAAATATGATCGGGATAAAATGTGCCAGGCCCGATGGCGCTTTTTATGCTTTTGCAGATGTAAGAGAATACGGGACAGGAGAAAAAGTTGCAGAACTTTTGCTTAACAAGGCATTTGTCGCTACCACACCAGGTTCGGCTTTTGGGGAAGCAGGAAATGATTTTATCAGGATCTCTTATGCAACGTCCCAGGAGCGAATAAAAGAAGCCCTGAGGCGGATGAAAGCGGTTCTTGAGTAGTTTTTATTTTTTGGTTTATTTTGAGATACACGAATACCTCCCTTCTTAATTCAATGATCTCATACTTCCCTGATTGAATCTTTCACTCTCTCAATTCCTCGCCAGCCAGCACCACAATGGAATAAACCGCATCTTCTTCCCCTCAATTTCTTCTTCTCCAAAATGGTCATCCGTTATCACAATCCCCTCATTAATCTCGATCTTATTCATAGCCTCAACAAGCCCGGCAACTTCCCTCTCTTTAGTATTAGCGTTATTAATATCCCAGCATACCTGTATCAACTGCTCCACTTTCGTGCCCTCTTTGACCACAAAATCCACTTCCCTCTTCCCCTTCCAGTAATATACCTTCTTGCCCCTTCTTCGCAGGTCAACGAAAACGAGATTCTCATAGAGCCGCCCTAAATCCTCAGAAAACCTGAAGGCTATAGCATTTCTTATTCCAGTATCGATGAAATATATTTTCTTCGCATTCTTTATTTGTTCTTTCAAGGAGTATGAGAATTTAACGACCTGGAAAGAAAGATATGCCTTTTCAAAATAGCTCAAATATTCTTTAACGGTGCTTTCATGAATTCCTATCAGTTCACCAATATTATGGTAGCTTGCAGGATTTGAGATATTTGACATAACGAAATAGGCGATCTCTTCAAGTTTATTTGCATGTCTCACCTCAAAACGTGGAACAATGTCCCTGTAAAGGATATCCTTATAATATTCTTTCAATATAGCTTCCCTGTGCGGTTCAGCAAGGAAAACCACCTCGGGGAAACTTCCCCATTTTAATATTTCGTTAAGATGATGTCTGAGTGAGTCTTTTATCCCATAATTCCTCACATAAATCTCCCGGACATCAGGTGAAACAGTTATATCTTCATTCTTTGCCTTCAATACTTCCCGGAAATTGAAAGGAAATACCTCAAACTGAAGGTTTCTTCCTGTCAGGAGCGTTGAAAGTTCAGACGATAGAAGTGCAGCATTAGAACCTGTTATTATAAACTTTATACCTTCTTCCATATCATAATAAGCTTTTATCCACTTCTCCCAATTAGGTACATTCTGGATTTCATCTAAAAACAGGTACTTTAGCCCTTTCGGGTTTTTAAGTTTCAAATAATCCCTGTAGAGAGTCTCAATACCCCCTCCAGGGTCGGATCTTAACCTCAGGAAAACAGGATCGTCAAAATTCACATAAAGCACATTGTCAGGAATATTTTTTTTGAATAGAGTATCCATAAGCTGAAATACCAGGTAGGATTTACCCGATCTTCTGACGCCAGTTAATACTACAATATATTTGGTGTTAAGGTATTTTTCAACCTCGGATTTAATATCCCTCACTATTCCCGTAGGGAATTTTTCGCCCCTCCAGTGTCTGTTCTGCCGAATCAATGTTTCTTCATATACCATTATCCATAATATGTTATGGATAATACTTATATTTTCCCTATTATCTTATGAACTCAGTTTGACTTCCCGTTCCTTTCAAGTATCTTTCTGATAATTGCCGCGGAGCTGCAAAGCTCGCCCTGCTCAAAAGACTGGATCCTTACCACCTTTGCTTTAATCCCCTGGGCAGCTAACTTTGCCTCAAGCTCTTTTTCATTGAAAAACTGGTTTTTACCGAGAGCGATAATGTCCGGTTTTATTTCCCTGATGGGCAGAAACATATCAGTCTCGCTCCCCAGTATTGCCACATCTACCATGCGAAGCGCCTGGACCATAGCCAGCCTCTGTTTTTCAGGAACTATGGGTTTTGGTTTGTGTTTTATCATCGAGTCCCGCGCCACAATGACATAAAGTTCATCTCCCAGCGCTCTTGCTTTTGAAAGATAGAGCAGGTGACCTGGATGTAATATGTCGAATGTACCCGTTGCCAGAACTCTGACCATGGCACCTAAGATTATTCTTAATTGCTAAAAATGTTTGTAATTAAACGTATATTATGCAGTCAATATCCAGGAACATTACACAAGCTTTCTTTTTCCCGCCCCAGTTTTTTGAGTAATCAACGTCGATCGTGACAGCAGGAAGGTTCTTAACAGCATTCACAAGGTACTTGTTCATCTCAATATTGCATGAAGGGAGACATATTATATGTTCACTCACCTGCTTGCATTCAAGCAGCAACTCATAGAACGGATCGACCACCTGCCAGGCATAATCAATCTCATGTCCCATGAATTCGCAGAACTCCTCGTGATCGCTTTTCTGGAATGCATCAGAAAGAGCGTCTTTTTCAAGAAGCGCAGTGAAGCACTGGATATATACATCCTGGAATGATTTCGGCTTGAAGGGCAGATTGAAAGCATCGCAGCATACTACATTCAGGCCCTGCTTTTTTGCCTGCCTGCACAGGCTCATTTTTATATCTATGCCCACGAACATATCCCATTCCCTGCCTTTTGTTTCGTACAGTTTTGAATGACTTCCGCAGCTGATTTCAAGGATTGAATTTTTCTTTATCATATTGTCCTATTCTTCTTTATGGTTACAGGGTTTATTTCAATTAGTATGGATTTGCATTTTTCACACACTTTTCACACCAAAGTAAATGAATGTGTGAAATGAGATAAATCATTATGACAGGCAAAAATTGTTGGGAATCAAAGAAATGCGGGAGAGAAGTTGGCGGAATCAAAGTTAAAGACATGGGGTCTTGTCCCGCATCTCCAAATCACGGCAGAGACTGCTGGAAGGTGGCAGGAACATTCTGTGGCGGCAAGATACAGGGAACAGATGCTCAAAAACATGCAACTTGTATGGTATGCGAATGGTATAAAGAAGTGAATAAGTGAACTACTCCCCGCTAAAGCTGGAAGCTTCCTGCTTCATTGCTTCTCTATTGAGATTGCTTAGGCAGGCTTGAAATCCCGTAGTTCCTACGGTACTCCTATTTTCTATGTTAATCGCATTATGATCTCTATCCAGAACAAGACCACAAAAGGGGCAACTATGCACCCGAACTTTCAGGTCTTTCAGCACTGATTTACCACACCAGCTGCAATTCTGTGATGTGTTTCTTGGATTAACGTTCATGTCCACAGACCTCCTGCAGTAACGCCCAATGAAATTCCTGAGGAGTTCCATATTTCCAGTGGAGTTCGATAGCTGAATGATGAATGTTCACGCATATTGTATCCATTCTTCGCATTCACCA
>CABMCA010000025.1 GCA_902384525.1 uncultured archaeon | reverse complement strand
TTTTTAAATGTAGAAGATATTGTAGCCATGGTCAGTAGCAGGTAATATCATTACATTAAAGAATAAATAAGTATTTATTGTGATGATATTACTTTGACCATAACTGAATTATGTAACTGTGCCCATTGGCAGATAAAAATATAATTCCAGCGTTGAGCAAAGCTATGGGCGAATCAAATAAACCTGTGTACGACTCTCCTGCCCTATTCCCGACAATAGAAGTTTTAATAAACGACTGCATAGATGATACAAAATTGCGCTCCTTTTTTTTCATGGATGTTCCCAGAATTACAGAACTATATTCTCAAATAGATTCCTTACAGCCAATTAAACGCATTGAGAAAACATCTACCAGTAAAAAACAAAATGTTGGTGGTGGCATTAAATCAACGATAGTAGGCGCAGAAGCCGGAGCAGAAGTTTCTTTTGATACTAATAAAGGTCAACAAGTTGAGACAGAGAGTGGTTTTTTTCCGTGCCATTCATCTTATTGCAAAAGAGTAATGAAGCGTCTTTATGAAGGTAATGAGGTTTTCATTCTCGACATAGAAGAGCGAAATTATAATCCAGATATTGAACAAACATTTGAGAAATGTTGTGAAATCCTCCGTAACGAGTGCCATGCGCCTCTTCCAGATTATTGGCTAAAAACTTATAGAGAAGATATAAGAAAATATGCAACCTCAATTGACGGTTTAAAGAAAGAAATAGAAAGCGTATATCAAAATAAGAGGTACATTTTAATGAAGGGAGATTTTGAAATTAATAATAATGTGTTTACAAAGAGCATGGATAACCGTAAAATAATACTTGAAATCCCATTCAACTCAGAAAAGGCAGATAAAGATAAATTAAAGTCACTAACCGAACACAAAATAGGAAATTTTACGGTTTTCGGAATGATTGAACATTGGAATGCAGCATCTTCAAAATTGACAATTTTCCCAATAGCGATGTATTAATCGACATTCCTTCTTACAATTCATACATTAAATTAGAAACCGTTTCTATTCGTTTTGGTAATTGCCCTAATGTGCAAATGGCTGTAGGAATCGAGTGCGTCTTATATCAACTAATATAAATCTTGACACTGGAAAATAAGTTATAGGGGCATGTTTTTAATCGGAATCCTAAAATTATAATGAGCCTATTTGTCTTAAAATATCTTTATAATACAATAGAATTCTTAGATAATCTTCATCTGAGATTTTACTATTATGTGCCACAAGATTTCTTGTAATCGTTAGTTCTGTAATTCTCTGCCGTATGAATGATAAATTTGGAAAATACGTCTTAAAAATATCCCAATTTTGTTCTATAACCCTTCCCAAATCATCCATATCTAAGTAAAATAATTCTTTTTCCCCTCGTAAAGCATGGAAAAGATTTTTCGTTTCTTCTTTTTTCCTAATTCCTACTTTGTCTTTTAATTCTCTTGGAATATTAAGGCTATTCCAGTAATTATCTCCAAATTTTTCAATTGAAATTTTATCAATAAAAAGCCTCAATGTATTTTCTGAACAATAAATAATCATATAAGCTTGCGCCATTGTTTTTGCTTTTTGTATTATCTCAGAAGGTAAAATATCTTCAAACCTCATCGGATTCTCTGCCGCAATGTTATTCAAGACCATCTCTACATCATGAATTGGAACTCTTATAATTTCTGCTTTATAAGTCTCTGGATCGACTTTTAGGTTTAAAGAGATTAGACTATCATTTATTGGAGTAATATTTTTAGCAGTAACCGAAGTGTGATTATTTATTATTTCCTGAACAATATATAATAGCTCTTTAGGATCTTCTTTATATTTATTTAATAGATATGTTATTTGTTCTCGTTTTCCGCTTCCTGAAAAATCAGCTTCAAAATGTGATGAAAATAATTTAGGTATGCTTACAGTCCCCATACTTGCACCAAAAATATTCGCAAGCTTACTGATATCTCTGCTTTTACTGTTTAAACTCATGTCATGGAAATTATCTTTTTTTCTTAAAAGTCTTGTGTAATAGATTCAATATTTCCGATTCTTTCCTTTTCTCTCCCCAAGCTATTGATTATATCCGTAACAATTCTCTTTTCCATAGGCATCATGCTTTTAAACTATCGCCCTCCGAGATGGTGTAAGCATTCACAAACGCATAAAAGACACAAATAGCATAGCATTTATTCGGAAAACCGTTGAGACTGCACAGCCGAGAGAAAAAAATCATCTTATTTTCTGTCCCAAAGCCTTATTAACCCAAACAATAATATTAAAATTTGGATGTTAGGGGAATCTCATCAAATGCAAAGGGGTAAAATGAATATCGGAGGCAATCAGAAACAAAAGCCATTATATAGTTATATTATAATTTTAATAATAATTACTATAATAAACTCAGGTTTATCTCGTTTTGCCGTAATTACCTGGCAGATTGCGCCCGAAGTTGCCGTATTATACTTTGCAGTTGCCTTTATGATCGCCTTTGCGTTATGGTTCGGGATGTGGGGTGCAATTGCTGCATATATTGGATGTTTTATAGGAGCCGGGGCAGGTCTGCCGCCCGATGTCAATTTATATTGGTCATTAGCTGATCTCTGGCAGGTTTTGATACCATTGGCAGCTTTCAGGACATTAGGCGCCGATATCGGTCTTAAAACAAAAAGGGACTTTTTGATATTCCTGGTTTTTGGCCTGGTGTTAAATAATCTTGTGGGCGCGGGTTGGGGTTCAATTACTATCCCACCGGTTTCATGGAAGCAGGATATGTTCATTAGCTGGTTTATCACTAATCTAATAGTAACTATTGTAATTACCCCGTTGCTCCTCAGATACATTACGCCTTACATTAAAAGATCGGGATTATATGTTAGAAATTATTGGATTTAACAAAAGGAGGTGATGATAAATGGCATTAATATGGGATCCGATGACTGCGGTAAATTTGGTGCTCAGCGTCATAATACTGGTCTTAGGATATTGGGGATATAAAAAGAGCAACGATAAGATGCTTCTTTATGTTGGTATAGCCTTCGGGCTCTTTGGCATCTCGCATATTGCAACCCTTCTCGGTTTTAAAGAAAGTTTAGAAAGTGTGTTGATAATAATCAGAACACTTGCCTATCTGACAGTCATATACGCTGTTTACACAGTAGCACTTAAACGATAGGCGATAAACAATAAACAAACTCTGGCAAATATCGATGAGAAGTTACTTATGGAATTGATGAGCGACTTTATACAGAATCATCCTCTGCTTTGGAATGAAGATATCGGAAGACTTTGAGCTATTAAAACGGAAATGGATTGAATATAGGCAATAACCTAATTTTCAATACTAATTTCATGAATCTTTGCGTTCTTGGCGCGCTCTGCGGTGTTTGATTTTATTCACCGCAGAGAACGCAAAGGTCGCAAAGACAAGTTCAAAACAATTAGTTTATAACTATTTTACATAGCAATTTGCAGAAAAATATTAATCCTTTTGAGAATAATTAATATTAAGAGCGGGGATAGAAATGAGTTTGGGAATTTATCAAAAGTTAGAAAATTTTTGAGGGAGGTGAAATACTTGTCAAAATATTTAATACTATTTCGGTTTACACAAAAAGGCATAGAACACATAAAGGAAGCTCCGGCCCGGATAGAAGCAGCTAAACAACTCTTTCGGAAAATGAATGCGAAAGTGGAAGAGTTCTACGCTCTGATGGGTCGATACGATACCATGTTCATAGCAGAAGCGCCGGACGATGAAACAATCATTACGGCAGTCGCAGCTCTTTGTTCATTAGGCAATGTCCAGGCCGAGACCATTCGCGCCTTTACAGAAGAAGAATTCCGGAACCTTGTTGCAGCAATGCCCTAACTGATAACCTGCCCTGCTCTCAATATGGACTTTAGCACCATTGATGGAATCCTTGTCTTGGGTATACCCTTGCTTCCGGTTGTGCACCGCCTTTTATCAAATGCGGTGCGCCCAACTTGAGGTTTGCCCTGAATTGACCGCCTGCGGGAATAATATATTTCTGCGAGGGGGGCATAGAAGCAAACCATCGCGCACCGCATAGGTATTTATATACTCCTAGAAGTGATTCATGATAAAATCCCTGAGAGTTCTATGGCTACCCAAACGCATAACGATACTTTTCGTAGCTTTGACTATTTGCACATCAAAGAATCTGGTTATAACCAACGAAACCACAAATACAATCATGCCAATAATAAGTGCCAGGGTAGTGCCTATTGTACCAAAGTATGATACAAAACCTATTGTAATTAATGAACTTATGGATGCCATGAGGAAGGATCTTATGATGAAATAGAGCCTCTGCAACCACGTAGAGAGCAACAATGCCTTTATCACCGCTTTTTTTTCGATAACACATTTAGATCCAGATGAAACACTTTCTATCTCCTGGAATATCCTGTTTGTATAATGAAGATCTGACAATTGTAATATAGTTTTTGCATAATAAACATTTGATAAGTCTTTGGAAGTTGCCGTTTCAAGCTCCACCATGATTCTCTGAGCTATTTTTTCTATTTCGTCATCTGTATTTGATTTTGTTATTCCCATCTCTTTTCCTCCTCGGCAGTACAAAGCTGGCAATTGTCGCGGTGATCCATATGCCTCCAGCATGAGCAGTTTTTATATCACGACCTATATAGACATATCCTGGTTTTTACTTCTGATCATAAGGGTCGATCATATAATAGTCCCGATCATAGACAATAAAAAACTTTATTCAGGCAAATCTTTCTTAATATGTACATCCATCTGGTTAAATGGCATCTCAATACCTTCATTTTTAAAGCGGATGAACATCTCCCTGAAAACCCGGTCAATGATGGGATGCCTGTCATCATAATGCCTGACCCAGACGATCAGTTCGAAGTTCTGGGATGACGAAGCATATTCAGTAAAGCGGACAGCAGCCCCAGGTTCTTTCAGGATAAGTGGCGTTTTATTTGCAATTTCGAGAAGGATTTTCTCCACTTGTTTTGGATCTGTACCATATGCAACACTAACAGGTATTTTTACTCTTACCGAGGCATCAGGTACTGCATAATTAATTATCTGCTCATTGATCACTTTGGAGTTGGGAATTGTGATAATGGTATTATTAAGCGTTTTTATATTTGTATATCTGGGCTTTATTTCGTAGACATCCCCATAGACCCCACCCATTTCTACCCTGTCCCCCACCTTGTAAAGCTGGTCAATAGTAATGGTGACGCCTCCGAACACATTTGAAAGCAGGTTCTGGGCCGCAAGCGCAACGGCCAGACCCAGAATCCCCATACCTGTGATGAACGCTGTTATGTTATATCCGATATTCAACAGGGCGGTCATAATACCAAACAGCCAGATAATATAAGTTGCTGACATATCTGCAAGAGCTACGAGCCTGTCATCCATGTCTCCTTCTGTCTTCGCTGCAATATCGTATCCATATTCCTTGATAATCCTCTTTGCCAGCGATGCTACGACCCATGTTACAAAAATAGTGAGAATGAAGCGCCTGTACATGTAAGTCTGGTCATATCTATTTATCAGGTCTGCCAGAAAGGGAGTCTGGTGGACGGCGTAATAAATGCCTGCAACAATAACAAGTATGTAAAGCGGTCTCCCGATCGCATGAAGAATAATATCATCAAGTTTTGTAGTTGTCTTTTCGGCTCTTTTTTGCAGGATCTTTATTATAACACTTATTGCAGCAGCTATTATTAGACTGGCACTCAATGTTATTAAAGGCATAAATAATGACGGAATTTCCATATTGATTTCCTGGATGAACAAAGGATTTAAAATATGTTCCCCAGAATAATCACAAATTACTTATATGTTATCATCACTCTGGATGAGGTGATATCATGAAAAAATTATTAATTCTAATATTAGCAGCTGCAATATTATTAAGTGGCTGCGTGGATAAAACAACACAAACAGTAAAAAAGGGGGATAATATTTCCGTTGATTATGTTGGCAGTTTCGAGAACGGAAAAGTTTTTGATACTTCTAATGAAAGTATGGCTATGGCTAACGGTTTATTTACTCCCGGTGCAACTTACAAGCTGCTGAATTTTACTGTAGGAAAGAAACAAGTCATAGAAGGAATGGATGAAGGAGTTATCGGAATGAAAAAGGGAGATACAAGAAATTTAAAGATTCCACCTGAAAAAGCTTATCCGATAGATCCGAGACAAATCCATGCAAGTCCAATAGTATTGGAGGTCCCGGTAAATAATACCGTTAATAAAGGAGAGGTACTTCCCTTAAATCAATTTGAGCAATACTTCGGTAAAAATCATACTGTTGGCGAATCCATACAAATTCCGAATACAAACATCAATATAACGATCAATAATGTCACATCTGAAGTGTCATTTACCTATGATTTTAAATTGGGATCCAATGTATGGGATTCAAGAGCGCCATGGAATGAAACCGTAATAAAAATTGACGAAAAGAATGTTACATTAAGATCAAATGTTACGAAAAACCAGATTATTCAGGAGCCCGGTTATCCCTTTACCACGAAAGTTATTGATATAGGTGATAAGAATATCACTTTAAAACGTAACCCGGTCCCTGAGACAACAGTGCAACTTCCTGACATGTTCGGCCAGATGATCCCCACAAAGATCAGTTTCAATGAGACATCTGTAATTTTTGATCAGAACCCTGAAGTTGCAGGAAAAACCCTTATCTTCAATGTAACATTGATATCGATAGATAAATGAGATGATGCAAAAAGAAGAAAAAATAGTGATTGTACTGCTGATAATGGCAGTCCTTTCACTTATTATCGGTTATTTTGGTTTTATTCCGCAGGTTGCCGCATATTCAGAGGATTCTAAGATAGGGGAGAGAATATATGTAGAAGGGACGATCCTCTCAAAACAGATGACAGCAAAAGGGGATAATCTGATCCTCTCAATTTCAAATATCAACATCAAAGTATTCATTTCAAAAGACAATGGGGCAAAAGAAGTGTATGATAATTTGAAAACCGGTGACAAAGTACGCATTAATGGTAAAGTCGCGCAATATAAGAATGTCCGTGAGATCGTAGTTGAAAGCGCAAGTGATGTAACAAACCTGTAACAAATCCGGACAATCAATTTTTTAATATGTAAAACCATATTAATTGGTATGAGCATCAAAACCGAGGCTCTCACCAAAAAATTCGGTAAAATAACCGCTGTTAACGAACTGAACCTCGAAGTAAAAGAGGGGGAGATATTCGGGCTTCTTGGCCCCAACGGCGCGGGCAAAACAACTCTTATTTCAATGCTGTGCACTATTTTAAAACCCACATCAGGAAGAGCCTGGGTCAATGGTTTTGATATAGTCAAAGAACAGGGAAAGGTGAGAAAATCAATAGGCATAGTCTTTCAGCAGGCAAGCGTTGACGATCTCCTGACTGGCCGGGAAAATCTCGCCCTTCATAATCTCCTTTTTGAAGTCCCAAAAGCTGTAAGGTCGCAGCGTATTGATGAAGTCCTGTCTATCGTGAATCTTGAAAAAAGGGCTGATGACTTTGTAAATACTTATTCAGGCGGGATGCGCAGGCGCCTGGAACTTGCCCGCGGGATAATGCACCATCCCAAAATCCTTTTCCTTGATGAGCCTACACTTGGTCTTGATCCCCAGACAAGAGATCACATATGGGATTATATAAAAGACCTTGCGCAAAAGGAATGCATGACAGTTTTACTTACAACTCATTATATGGAAGAAGCAGAACAGCTTTGCGACAGGGTTGCAATCATCGATTATGGAAATATTGTCGCGTTAGATTCACCCGAAGCCCTGAAGAAGAAGATAGTAGGGGATGTGGTAAGTCTCAAACAAAAAACATCTGATATCGAAAGGATCAGGAAACTTGATTATGTCATTAAAGTTGAGGAGAAAGAAGGGGTGCTTCTTATTTCCATAAAGGACGCAAGCAAACATCTCCAGGATTTGCTTTCAAACACCGGTCCAATTGATTTTGTGGAGGTAAGAAGAGGAACGCTAAATGATGTGTTCTTGCATTACACAGGCAGGGATATCCGTGAAGCTGAGGCGGAAGGCGGTTTCTGGGAAAGGGTGATGAAAAGATGAGCGAGATAGAAGGTATATATGCAGTCTGGCTTCGGGAAGCAAAAATCTATATTCGTGAGAAAGAAAGGCTTATTTCATCGGTCATCTCGCCACTTCTCTGGATATTCGGATTCGGGGCAGGCCTTGGCTCAACAGTCGAAAAGATCAGCGGATATCCATACCAGATATTTATCTATCCCGGGATAATGGTCATGACAGTATTGTTCACTTCGCTTTTTTATGGAGTGTACATTATCTGGGACAGGAAACTTGATTTCTTAAAGGAAGTGCTTGTTGCGCCCATATCAAGGGCAAGCGTATTTGCGGGAAAGATGCTGGGCGGGGCAACTGATGCAATGGTGCAGGTGATATATCTAATAATCATAGGATTTTTCATAAGTATTCCCTTCACTCCTCTTGTGATCCTGGAAGCGTTCCTGATGCTTCTTCTTATCTCAATAGCGATGGTGAGCATCGGTCTTGTGATAGGAGCGAACCTCCAGAGCCCGGAAGGGTTCAGCCTTGTTATAAACTTTGTAATGTGGCCCATGTTCTTCTTCAGCGGCGCCCTTTTTCCTGTGAACAATCTTGCACCCTGGCTTTCTGCTGTCACTTATATCAATCCGCTGACCTACGGAGTGGATGCCATGCGCGGTATAATTCTCGGTATAAACCATTTTCCAATCCTTCTGGATGCCGGGGTGTTGGTGCTGTTTGCAGCTATCATGATGGGAATCGGTATATTGAGTTTCAGGAGAATGTGATATTTTTGCATAAATCGAAATTTCATGCTATTTCATGCTCATTTTCTAACCGGATATTTCATATAATACAATATATTATTATAGGGGTTTGAGGTCGAATAAATATGAATAATGAGGCACAAAATGATGAAGAGAGAAGATGCAGACGGTTGTGTCCGGATTGCCCGATGAGAACTAAGAATGATTTGACGAACACAATAGATTCGGATCATTATTAACCTGGCAGGGTAAAAATATGAAATACACTATCGGGGATGCTGTAAGATTTAAACTTGAATCAGGCGAAGTACAGGAAGGAAATATACAATTTATCGAAAAGGGGAATTCTGAAGAAATATATTATATAAATAGTTCCAACAGATGGGCTTATAAAATATCCGGAAAAAAAATAATTTCATAAATCCAAACATTTTCGATGTGGGGTAACGAATTTATATTATAGATACATGAAATGCCAGCATGGGAACTAAAAATGGATTTGGAAATGCACAAATTCTTGCCTTGGCTGGTGGAATTGTATCTATAATAAGCGTCTTTTTACCATGGTACAGCGCAAAAGCAAGCATGTTTGGTGTGGCGTCAAGCATATCTGTAAATGGTCTTGGCTCTATCAGTGGAAACGGGCTTCTGCTTGGGCTGTGGAGAGAAAATGCAACCTGGGAATTCCAGGGGCTGGGAGTTCTTGCCCTGGGGATCGTTAGCATAGCGGTTGCTGTATTACTCCGGGAAAAAATCCAGAGTATGGCGATGTTCATATGCGGCATCCTGATAATCGGTGGCTGGGTAGTAAATATTAGAAGCATCTGGGAATTCTCCGGCATCTTCATGGACGCATCGATGCAATCAGGTGCAGGTTACGGCCTGTATATGGTTGCACTTGCAGGCGCCCTGGTTGCAGCCGGAGGATTGCTTGCATGGAAAGACGTTACAAAATGATATCTTTTCATCTGGAAAGCAAAATCATTTAAACCTTAACATCATAATGGATTATCTAGTGGTATTGGAGTAAGCTGACAGGGTTAGCTTGGTATTTCTGGAATACAGGAAACGGGGAGTTGTCTAAATTTTCTGTATACTTAAATACATCCAAACGTACATTAAAAGGAGAATGCAATATGGAAATAATTGAAGTCAAATGCGAGAATTGCAGCAAAGAAATATATATAAACCGTGAACAAGTCAGGGATAAAATGTTCTGTACGCTGGGGTGTATGGATTCCTATAAAGTCCCTCCTCAACAAAAAGACTAAAAAAACTTATTAATTACCTGTGCATACTTGGGGGCATGATAGTTTCGATGACCCTGGAACTCAAGGATATCCCCGGGCAACTGGTGCTGGCGCTCTCGCCAATATCGGAATTCCAGGGGAATATCATGAGCGTAGTCCACCAGCACGACGAAAAAACACCACGCGGGTCAATACCGGTACAGATAACATTTGAGATAGAACACAGCGTATTGAACAAGCTTATTGACCGGCTTGAAAAGAGCGGTGTAAAAGTAGCAAGGGTCGGGGAAGAAAGACTAAGGTCAACGGTTTCTGTTATTCTCATCGGGCATATCGTTCATTCTGATATGGGAGATACTATTGATAAAATTGATTCAACAGGGTTTGCCGAAGTTGTGGATATGTCGCTTTCAATGCCAGCTATTGAAAAAACCTCATCAGCTTATCTTGTGATCAATGCAATTGGTGAAAAAGAATTGGGCAAGGCACTTGATATAATGAGAGAAGTTGCAGCTAAGAAAGACCTTCTTTTGATAGAGCCTATTCGCTTGAATTCGGTGGGATCATGAGAATAGTCAATATTTCTATCATCGGATTTGGGGCAGTAGGCCAGGGTGTCGCACGTTCCATTTTATCAAAGCAGGAATACCTTAAAAAAGAAGGAATTGACCTTCGCGTTGTGGGGATATCCGATTCAAAAGGCAGTGAAATAAATACCACAGGAATTGATCTTAAGAGCGCACTTTTAAGAAAAAAACAAAAAGGCTCGGTTGGTTCGAATAATGCACTTGATATCATTGGCGATGTGGAACATGACATTGTTGTTGAAGCCACTCCTACAAATATAAATAATGGAGAACCCGGACTCAGTAATATGCGCCTGGCATTCAAATCGGGAAAACATGTTGTAACATCCAATAAAGGGCCTTTAGCATTACATTTTAATGAATTGAAAGAGGCAGCCGAGGATAACGGGCTTTTCTTCAGGTATGAAGCAACTGTGGGCGGAGCAGTCCCGATCTTTAATCTTGTTCATGAAGCCCTGGGAGGAAACACTGTCTTCGGGATAGAAGGGATCTTAAACGGCACATGCAATTACATTTTGACAAGGATGTCCGAGGAAAGAATGCCGTATTATCTTGCTCTTAAGGAAGCGCAGGAATTGGGGATAGCTGAAACTGACCCCACATATGATGTTGAAGGTATTGACTCTGCGATCAAGCTTGTAATAATTGCAAACTCCATTTTCGGGCTTGATTCTACTTACAAAGATGTTGATGTTACGGGCATCACAAAAATAACGCCTGAAGCGCTTGAACTGGCTAACAGGAATAATTACGTCGTCAAACTCATCTGTGAGGCACGGGAAGGAAAACTCACGGTAGCACCGCGGCTTGTTCCGAAACGCCATCCTCTGGCAGTAGGAGGGACGTTGAACGTAGCATCAATATTAACAGACCTTGCCGGAAGGATCACTATCAGCGGCAAGGGTGCTGGTTCGATTGAAACAGCAAGCTCGATCCTTAGCGATATCCTGTATATTGCCCGAAATTTATGATTCAGGAGAAAGCCCGGTATTATTCAAAAGAAAAAACAATCAGCAGTATCCTTAATATTCCTGAAAGTGAGAAAAAATTATTGCCACGGGGATGGCAGATCCTCGGGGAAATAATAATTGTAACCCTTAATGAAAATCTGGGGCATCGAAAAAAAGAGGTGGGGGAAGCATTACTCTCACTTTATCCCAGATGTAAAACAGTGCTTCTTGACAGGGGCATACGCGGCCCGATGAGAGAGCCTGATCGCGAGATCATAGCCGGAAATCGCACTGAAACAATTCATAAAGAAAACGGTTGCTTTTTCAAGCTTGATGCCATGCGGGTCATGTTCTCACAGGGAAATCTTGCTGAAAAAAAAAGAATGAGCAAACTGGGAAAGAATGAAACTGTCGTTGATATGTTCGCAGGGATCGGGTATTTTTCAATACCCATGGCAGTTCACTCAAAACCCAAAAAAATAATTTCCATTGAAATAAACCCTGTTTCGTTTGTTTATTTGAAAGAAAATATCACCCTCAACAAGGCAGGGAATATCATTGAACCCATAGCAGGGGACTGCGCAAAAGTAACTCCTTGCGGGATAGCAGACCGTGTTATTATGGGATATCTTGATGGCCATGAATATCTTTCACAAGGGATCAGCGCCCTGTTACCTGGTGGTATCCTGCATTATCATGAGGCTGTGCCGGAGGCTATCGAGCAGCGTCCGGTGGAGAGGACACTGGAGGCTTCGAGGGAGGCGGGGAGGAGTGCACAGATAATTGGGATGCACAGGATCAAGAAATATGCGCCCGGGGTCTGGCATGTGGTTGTGGATGTGAGGGTGGATTAGATTAGTATTCGAGAAGG
>CABMCA010000024.1 GCA_902384525.1 uncultured archaeon | reverse complement strand
GAGAGAGGAGCGTAAAACTAGAATCTCTATTAAGGCAAAAGGGATCAAGACGTTTCTAAAAGATAAAGTGGATGAAATTAAAAATATATTAAAAATTAATAGTGATTAATGAAACTATGGAGATTGAAAGAGCAAAAAGCTATCTGATTGTCATATATCAAAAATTGACCTGAATATCAGTAAAATATTACGTCTCCGTTCCCTTATCCTTCGTACGGAATAAGGGAACCATTTCTTGCCATAAGGAATATAATCAACAACTATAAGACCTTTTTTAACAAGCTTGTTCTTTAATTCTTCCCTGACTCCATGAAGCATCTGGAATTCGATCTTCTTTTTATGAGCCTTGTTGGCTTCAATTGCCTCATTGACCAGGCGCTCATCATGTGTAGCAATAGCAAAGAACTGGCTCCTGTAGAACAGGAATCCCATGAGTTTTGAGAAATTTATTGTCACATCTGCACGGCTTGAATATGCTATTTCACTATTTTCTTTATAAGCGCCCTTAACAAGACGTATGATGCCGCCCAAAGATGTAATTCTTCGGATATCGCCTTCACTTCGTTTGAGGTTTGTCTGGATGGCTATTCCTGCGTTTTTATATTTTTTAAAAACAGTGAGGTAAATATCGATCGTATCTTCTGTATAAGGTGAATTCTCCATATCGATCCATACGAAAATATCGTTAGCAGCGCTTACGATCGTTTCCACATTCGATAAGCACAGGTTTTTGTCGATCCCAAGTCCAAGCTGCGTGAGTTTTATAGAAAGAGAGGAGTTTATTTTAGCATCTTTAATAGCCCTCAGGATTCCAAGGTTCTCGACTTTGTTTTTCTCTGCTTCGTCTTTATCTTTTACATGCTCGCCAAGAAAATTGATTATGGCGCCAATGCCTCTACTGTTTGCCTTTTTTGCGCTTATGACAGCGTCATCTAAGGTTTCACCAGCTATCCATTGACGTGCAAAACGGATGAAGAAACTCATAACCTTTATTAGAAATTGGGGTTGGAGGTACTTAAGGGCTGTGATGGATGGTATCAATCCGCTTTGGTAATTATAGATCAGTCTCCTGAATGTGGGGAAAAAATATGTCTCTTTCACCTGCAAATGCAGATTATGTACTTCTTGAAACAATTGATATAATTATTATTATCATTATTATTATAATAATAACAAGTTATATATATTAAAAGATTGTATTATGTTTTAATCAAATTCGTATAGTTGGAAAAAATCTCCCAACTTATTAGTTTGATTAAGAAAATAAAGAAGAGGTGAATAAAACATGGTACATAAAAATGTAATTCTGTTAGGGAGCATATTCGTAGTGCTTATGCTCGCCGTTGCGCCGAGTTTGGGCGCTCAAAAAACTGTAAATCCGACTACAACGAACATTTGGTTTGACACATTTGAAAACCAAAATATTACAGTTACCGGAGGAGCAACTGTAGTTATGGTAGTCATTAATGGAACTGTCAACCAGTCTCCAGATTCAGGAAAGATTCAGATTCAAGAGTGTGAAATAGGCATACCTGGCACACCTGCATCTTCAGCATCCTGTTTGGATGGTGCTATCGATAATGGAAATTGGACAACCATTTCCAGTGGGCTCATCTACAATGATCCTTCATATTGGAGTTTTTCATTCAATACCACTGAATATAGTGGTGTCACTATTGGATTCCGAACCCATTACGTGCCTAATTCTGCATCGGGTATATGGGCGCAATCTAAAAGCAGCCCATATGACCTAACAATTTCGTAACGTCTATAATGCATTAAAAACTTCACCGCAGAGGCTTCTTTGCGGTGAATCGTCTCCTTTCTCTGTTATTGCCTTTTCTTCGAATAATTGAGAATACAGAGGATATAGATATAGGATTTTGGCTAAGTGAAGATAAAAAGTTTCTATGCGGCCATATGTACGAAATCATCCATAAAATTTCAATCCGCGATCAATTATCCGCCCCTGAAACCTGGAATCTCATCATACCCATATAAAGCACCACAGCCACAGCGCCGTAAGCCCCGCAATAAACCAGTGCCTGGGAGCCAATAGAATCGGCTGACAGCCTTGTCACAAGGTTAAAAGGAGAATTTGTGAATAGATATCCCATGAGGAACATCAATATAAGCACAAGTGAATACAAATACTGTGATATCATTCTCTTTTTATATTTGACTGCTATGATCGCACCGATAATAACAACGATCGCTCCAATTATTCCTGAGAGAAGAAGTATTAATCCGGTGTTGTGAACAACTACTCCATTTAACCTGACAAGAAGAAGCCATAAAAATGCCTGCGCAGGGACAATAATGATAGCAGTGATCATCTTTCCGTTCAGAATCCGGGAAAATGACACTGGTGTTACCAGCAGCAAGTCCATGGTCTTACGTTCATATTCCTCGGTCAGCATATCGATTATCAGGCCGCCTGATATGAAAACAGGTGTGAATACAAGAAGCGGTATAAGTATCCCGAATATGAATTCAAAATATGTCGAGGTTTTTTTCGGAATATTATCAACATAGAGTTTTATTGGTTCAAAACCTATCCTTTCACCCCTTATATCCCGGACATAGCCTTCATATTCCTCCAGGGGTTTCTTTAGCTCCAGCGTTACGAAAGTGCCCCTTATATCTGATTTTGGAAGATATATCAAAAGGTTGATAATTTCATTGCCACCCGATTCCTCTTTCGGGATAACGATGATCGCATCAATTTTATTATTATAAAAATCAATAAGTGCAGAGTCAACATCACTGTAATAATGCGGATCTATATGTCCTTTTTCAATGAATTGCCTTAATTCCCCCTGCCCCACAATTCCCACATTTGCCCTGGAGGTGTCATAATTGCTAAGAGAGGACGGATCAAAAAATGAAGCAAGACCAATAACGATCAAAGATGAAAAAGAAGCAATTAACAATTGTACGATTATCGCCAGTATTAGTGTTTTTTCAAACACGAGGGATTTTATCTCCTTTTTCACAATAACCCTTGTATCAGTCAAAAACAACACCTCTTACCAGATAAAGATTATAAGCTGCATGAACGATCGATGCAAGGACAACGCAGACAAGATACTCCCGGTGCCCCAGGTATCTCATACCCAGTGATGCTACTGTTGTAGACGTAACATGCAAAAGCAAAGGAAAAACAAGAAGTCCGATCCCCATCACTGACCCGAATGCCGAGCCTGCAATACTGGCAATGACCACAAGAAGCAGGATCTTTTCACCTGCAAAAAAACCAAACCCTGATAATATCCCGAATTTAAGAGCATTTCCGGTCGTGACTTCAGACATTTTCCTGGAAAATACCGTATATATCCCCACTGATTTTATCAGTTCTTCAACAAAAGCAGCAACAATAATAAATAATAAGATCCCGATGCGAACAGGGAAATTAAACATCAAAACAATGAGCATCAACTGGATTGAAAATACAAGGGGAAGAAGTGCAATGCTAAGTGAGAATAGCGAAGCTGGAATTCGTTTTATAAATTCCTGGATCGAATCAAGAAGTTTTTCTTTTATGGATTTTTGTGTGAACAGGTCTTCTTCCCTGTAAATGAAAATGCCAAATATCAAGATCAGGATGGATAACAGGTAAAACGGAACTGTAGAAAACATATAATCGCTTATCGAAACAGTTTCATTCTCAAGAAGCCTGACAACAAGGGTTATGGGGGAAATGATGCTAATGGCATGGATATTTGCAAACATCGCGGGAAAGAAAATATAGCCGGACAGGAAAACCGAAAGGAAAATAAGCACAAAACTGAGTTCTTTGAAACTCCGTGCAATTATTGCACCGAGGAAGGATGTTGAAAGGAACATCAGGGAAACAGGCAACAGTATCAGGATTATCCATGGGCCTCCCCCCAGTTTGAATGTCATCAGGGCCACAAGCGCAATTGAGCCCAGAAGATACGGTAAAAGCTTGCCAAGGACGATCTGGTAAGAACTGGCAGGTGTTACAAGCAAAAGTTCACCTTTTCTCTTTATTCTCTCATCCATAATGCTTGATGAAAAAAACTGCGCGATAAAAAAAAGAGGAAAGATAAATATGAAACTCAGGACAACAGATTTAAAAGGGATAGATGGATTAAAATGAGATGGTGTTGCCAGGGTTTGTTCATTAATGGGTGAAATTATTTTATTTTCCGTTATTTCCCTGACAGAAGGGATTTGTATATTCTCAGTTGTTTTTTCCGGGATATTTGTATTTGTTCCCTGTTTTTTGGGGACGGGCGCAGAACCATCCGGTTCCACGGATGATATTGTGTCCTGTGTATCCTCTGCGACTTGACCTGTCCCCGGCCCCTGCGCTGGCATATCCATCGGAATTTTATTGATAGACGGCGCCTGGAAAGCCTGTTCGCGGGCAATATTTTTTATGTTGATCCACACAGGAAAAGTATTATTCAGGTCATCATATGACAAAAGTCTTGCTTCATCATATTTTTTTATGGCCTTGTCAAGAGCATCAAGAGCCGATATTGATTTTTCAGTATTGTGGTAATAAATTTTATCGCCCTTTATGAGAATATCAATCCCTTCGTTTTCAAAAAGAGATTTAGCTCCTTCTTCACCTGCAATGTAAACTTCGAATTTAGCATCGCTTTGTAAAACCCTTGCAAGAGATGCATCCGTCACCGCAACCCTGTAAATATTATCATTTATATGAAGACCGGACTGGGCTGCAAAAAAAGAAGCGGTCCCTATCAGGATCAATATTATGAAAGAAAAAAAACGGGTTTTAAGACTAAAACTTGATTTTGTCTTCCTTAGTTCCCATCTGGCTATTGTAAATATTCTACTCATATTTAGCTTATTTCTCTCATTTCTCTCATGTATTTCATCATAATGCTTATAATACTTATGAGATAAATAAGTATTTATTATGAATGAAATCGAAGTAACAGGGCTCAGGAAAGAATATGGAAGCTTTACCGCTGTTGAGTCCCTGGATTTTGATGTCCTGAAAGGTGAGATTTTCGGTATTGTCGGGCCAAACGGCGCAGGAAAGACCACCACTCTTAAAATGTTGAGCGGATTAATTATTCCAAGCCTTGGCAGTATAAAAATACAAGGGTTAGACATCAGGAAAAATTCCGGGAAAATCAAACAGAAACTTGGTTTCCTGCCTGAGGAAAGCCCATTATACGAAGGAATGACAGCAATTGATTACCTTATGTTTTTCTCAGAGATCTATGGGATCGAAAAGGAAATTGCCCTCACCAGGATCAGGGAACTCCTGGATGCGCTTAAACTTGATGCGAGAGATAAAAAGATAGGTGAGATGTCAAAGGGTATGCAGCGAAAAGTGGCAATAGCAAGGGCTTTGATAAATGATCCCGAATACCTTATCCTTGATGAGATGACTTCAGGTCTTGATCCTACAACTTCCAAATATCTGTCTGATTTCGTATTAGAGCTAAAAAAACAGGGGAAAACCATAATTTTTAGCGCACATAACCTGTACCAGGTTGAAAGCATATGCGACCATATCCTGATAATGAACCGGGGGAAAGTGGTTTCTACCGGAACCATGCCCCAGATCAGGAAAATGTGCGGGGCAATTGAATATTCGATCGAGTTCAATGTAAGGGATAACTTTGATTTGGCGGCCCGGAAAAATAACGGGAATTTTATCACAGTAACACACGACATTGATGAATTTAATAACATTACAGGCTGGGTGGCAAAACACAACGGGAAAATCATCAATATAAAAACTGTCGAGACATCACTTGAAGATATATTCCTTAAGCTGATGAATTGAAAATATTATCGATATATTGAATACTTTTCACCGCACACAGTCCTGATATGATCTTACTCACAGGAGCAACGGGTTTTATCGGAAGTCGTGTTTTGCAGGCCTTATCCCTGAAAAACCTGCAAATCAGATGCCTTGTAAGGAAACCAAGAATATCCTCCGATGATCCGAACATCACATATATTAAAGGTGATGTCCTTGATCGCGATTCGCTCGTGGCAGCGACAAAAGGTGTCGATACTGTATATTATTTCATTCACATGATGGGAAACCAGCCAAAAGGTGAACAGAAAAGATTCGATATTCTTGACAGGGCTGCAATAGAAAACATGGTAGAGGCGTGCAAAATCAATGATGTCAAAAGAATAATCCACCTCACAGGAATGAGAAATCCGAACGAAAAATTATCCCATCATCTTCAAAGCAGGAAAGAAGTTGAAGACATTATAAAGAACAGTGGCATTGATCATACGATTTTCAGGGCTTCAGTGATCATAGGGCGCGGCGGCGCAGCTTTTGATATCCTTGATACAGTCGTTAAAAAATTTCCTATTATACCTGTTTTCGACTGGGAAGATACGCATGTGCAGCCGATATTCATTGACGACGTGATAAAATATCTTGTTGAATGCCTTGGAAAAAAAGAGACGGTGAACAGATGTTTTGATATCGGATGTTCCCAGGTTTTGACTTATAAAGAACTGATACAACTATATGCAAAAGAACTCGGGTTGAAAAGAATATTCATTCGCATCCCGGGTTCATGGCACCGGATATCGTCAATGGTGCTGGGAAAGCTTTCGCCTGTAGATCCCAATGTCGTTTACTGGCTGATAGAGTCCTTGCAGAATAACATGGTATGCGAACCGAATAACCTCAATAAGATATTCGGGTTTGAA
This sequence comes from uncultured archaeon, assembly GCA_902384525.1. GTDB lineage: Archaea > Halobacteriota > Methanosarcinia > Methanosarcinales > Methanoperedenaceae > Methanoperedens. The sequence goes on along the minus strand of CABMCA010000024.1, from coordinate 20,506 downwards.
CCAGTTCCTTTCAAAGAAAGCCTGAGGAGGTCAATTATTCGAAATAATGCTCTAAACGAGTAAGATTCTTATTCACCATGTATAGTTTCAACAATTCCTCTGAAACTTTCAAGTCCTGCTTCTACGTTTTCAATAATCTCATTAAAAAATACCCGTGGGAAGTCTAAAATCGTCCCGATTCCGCCTCATACGCTCGGAAAAGACTTCGTTTCCTGGGAAATGAGGAGTTATATCCACTGTCGTACTTTATTTTTATACTCCTTGTACTGTTCTCCAAATATTTTTTCTAGCTTCCGTTCTTCCTCTGGAATAAGCAAAGTTTCAATTATTATTATGAATAGGGCCGGAAATGTAAAAGTAACCAGTGTTCCTAGAAATATAGCGATACCTAATAGTATGGCTGCCATTCCAAGATACATAGGATTTCGGCTTATATGAAAAGGACCTGAAGTCACAAGTGACGTAGGCGATTCATAAGGTGATAGTGTTGTTTTACTCTTTAAAAATAATGAGCGGCTCCAGAGGCCTATGACTATCCCGAAGCCGATGATTATTATCCCGAAATACGTGAATGGAGCATAAAGGACCGTCCGGATAGGGAATACGAAATTTAACCAGATGGACAGGATTAGAAGGATTATGAAATAAGATTGTCCATCTGCCATAGATCTTGCTTTTTGTCTTTTGTTTTCAGCCATATATCAATTTCCTTTCTTCAATATCCATGCTTTCTTCCGGTAATACGACAGCGGATGCGAGATCCTGTCGCAAAGCGCCTCTTTTCCATAGCAATTCCCGTATGTTATCATGGTGGCGCATGAAGGGGATGTATATGCTGTACCTGTTGCGCCGTGGATATGATTGACCTGGTATCGCGTGCGCTCTTCATCAAAATCAGGCGAGACTTTAAAGAGTTCAATAATCCCATCTATGTTCATCCCGATATTTAGCAAAAAAGAGACAAGGGCAAACCGCATCGAATGCGCAAGATTCACCCCGGCTTTGACATTTGAGAGGGAATGAAGAACGCATGGAGGGAAACAATCAGGCATTATTTCCTTGAATTCCTCAATATTGAACTCGGATTTTCGGGTTGTCAGGGCATTCCTGATATCCTCTAGATTTAGCGCCAAAGACGTGCATATCTCAGGAGGAACAGCAAGCGGAAGACCATATTCAATACGTTTCCTGATGGCTTCTTCCATTATACGTGAGAAGTCTTCCCTAGAAAGGGACACCCTGCCATGGTCGATATTCCTGTTAACAAGCTTCCATTTAGGTTCATGGATCACATTTGCATAGCGTATATAATCCGTAAAATGAATGACTGCTCCTTTCTCATCAAGAACAGCGTTTATATTAAAATCAAGAGCAAATTCCTTAAGCTCATCTTCCCGCAGTTCTTTTACCTTCTCAAAAGCTGATTTTGCCTCAGAAAGCGCATACCGTTTGATAAGATATCCATCATTGATGCACGACACAAGAATTCTTGCAACAGGGTAAGAGAGAAGTTCCTTTTCGGCGCTCACCCGGTCAGGAGATGCATTTCTGGTGATACCATTCCCGATAGCCTCAAGCACGCGGTGTTTTCCGCGTTCTCTTACCTGCTCAAATGCCCTCTCGGAAAAGAGTTCTTCAAGTTTGAAATCCAGTGCTTCTACATATTTTGCGGCTGCATTGACAAAAGGAAAATAAGCAAACTTGAAAACATCCATGCCTATTCGGATTCAACCCTGGGAGCCAGCATATAACTGACCTCTCCGTGACCTTCCGCGATCTTGATCCTGATCTTGAGAGGGAAATCCTTTCCGAGGTCGATATTGACTTCATTTGATTTCCCCAGGATTTTACTCATGTCAGAGAGATAATCAAGGGAGAATAGTGATTTCGCATCAGTCCCCTGCAGGTCTATCAACTGGCTTTTTTCCAATTCCACATGTACCTTATCCGTATCTCCTTCCGCTTCCATGAAGAAAACATCTCCTTTAACCCCCATGGACATGTAATCGCTCACTTTTTCAGCAGCTTTTACAGCCCTTTTTATATCTTCTCCCCGGATAACGATGTGCGCCGGAAGGTCAAGCGAAGGAACTTTTGGTTCTTTGCGAATGGATGAAGGGTCAAGCAGGGACATGGTGTAAGCAAGCCCGCGCATCCTTACAATGAGCTTATGGCTGGCCTCGTCAAGCTCAAGCTCGATGTTATCGCTCTTTTCTGCCATCTCCATTACCCCGATCAATTTTGTGAGGTCGATACCAAGTTCACCTTCTGTTGCCTCAAAAGATTCAAAAGCATCTTTTGAAAGCTCAAAACTCACCATGGCGACATTGGCAGGGTCCACGGCCTTTACTGACAGACCCTGGGGTGTAAGCCTGAATCTTGCTTCATCAACGAGTGTAGATATTGATTCTATTGAATCTTTCAGTTTTTCTGCGCCTATTAATGCCTTAAACATAATATGTATCCTCTACTAAACGATAATCAACTTTAATAGGTAATTCTATCTATTTTATTCTATCTATTAAACTTCGATACTTTGATATCTATTCACCACATTAAATGCAAAACATGACAGGCCGTTCGATCGATATTGCCCTGACCCAGGCCGAGGCAGGAGAAAAAACAGAAATAGTATATGAAAATGTATGCACGCTTTCAACAGAGCCTGAACTATGCTTTAATTATGCAACAACGCATGACCTTAAGAAATGGGGTTTCTCGGAAGGATGTTTTAGCTGTTTATTAAAGGATAAAAAGGACACGATCATACAGGTGATTACAACATACAGGGATAATGAAGGAGCAAAAGAGGCTTATGAAGCCGATGCCAGATATTTGAAACGGCATGGATATGGGAAGCCGGTAATAACAAAAACTATCGGTGAATCATCTTTTATGCTAATGAAAAAGGATTCGGAAGGGGTCACATATAATCTCCTGTTCTTAAAAAATAATATTTTTGCCGCGATCAGCGCCAAATACAAAAAAGATATTCCCGATAATCCAGGGCATCTTACCGGGCTTGCTGAGAAAATAGAAGCAAAAATAAAATAAACTAAAGTAAGGATGTCTAGGCAGAATTAATATCATCAGGCTTAATAGAAGGGTTTGAAGTTTTTTGTGTTGCAGGCAGGGTTCCTCCAAATATTTTAGCAAGTCCTTTATTGCCTATAAGTTCCAGCCCATGCCCGGCAAATATAAATGGGTGCGGCATTTCATTTATTTTGGTAATTCGCAATTTCTGGATCTGGAGATAATATGTAGGATACGGATCAAGGTCATACCTCTGGTTTTTGTCGAAAAATATAATGCCATCGCCCATAAAATCAAATTCGTCATATTCCTTTACTTCAAAGCCATGTCTTTTTTCAGTGATCGCAAGACAGGTTATTTTCTTATCCCTTATTTCTTTTAATATACTTCTCCACTGGGATGACCTTCGGAACTCATGTATATCGAAAAAAGTGTTGAGTGAATCAAAAACAATTCGTTTCGGCTTGAAAACATTGATTATTTCAATGATCTCTTCAGTTGAAAGCATTGTGAACCCGAAAATCTCCAGATACCCCTTGTCGATATATTCACCTATGTCCCATCCGAACCTGATGGACTGCTTTATAAGATGTTCCACTTTCTCTTCAAATGAAAAGAAAATACATCGTTCGTCCCTTTTTAAACCTTCCATTAGATACTGCAATGAAAAAGTGGTTTTTCCCGTGCCAGGCGGACCTGTCACTACGACTACAAAGCCCTCCGGTATTCCGCCTTCTATCAGGTTATCAACACCGGGTATCCCTGCATTTACCCTTTTTATCAACCTGCTGATAGTTTGAGCATCTACTTTTTCCTTGAAACGCAGTTTATCCATCCCGAGAAGTGCACGTTCAAGGACTGTGTTCTTCGCACCAAGTTCTTTCTCGTAACGTTCAAGTATTCTCAATGCTTCGGTACTTATGGTTGTGTGTATGGGATGTTTGTCGTTCATGAATAGTGGTTAAATAATCTTGATTCAAATTATTGTTTGAACGCACAATATATTAATAAGGGGTGTGAGAAAAGTGTCACGCACATTAAAAATAATTTTAAAATTATATAATATAAAAGATGGGATAGCGCGGATTTGAACCGCGGTCTAAGCGTCCCAAACGCTCAAGGATGGACCAGGCTACCCTACTATCCCGTGGGCGTCTCAATAACAGCCTTATAAGATAAAAACCTTGCTGAACTACAAGCTATTCTTTACCAGCTGCACAATATCAGAAGGGCTTTTTGCTACACTGATCCCTGCTTTTTCAAATGCCTGGATTTTTTCAAGTGCTGTCCCGACGCCCATTGATATAATAGCGCCTGCATGGCCCATGGTTTTTCCCGGAGGCGCAAAAACACCTACTATATAACTGATGACAGGTTTACTCATCTGCTTTATGAATTCAATGGATTCCTCTTCCGCAGTTCCCCCGATTTCACCTACCATTACAACACCATGGGTTTCGGGATCATCTTCAAACAATTCCAGTATGTCCACAAATGAAGTCCCATTCACGGGGTCTCCGCCTATACCGACAGACGTTGACTGCCCGATGTCATTTTTAGAAAGCATATCAACTATCTCATAAGTAAGGGTTCCGCTTCGTGAAACAACTCCGATATTACCGGGTTTATGTATCTGGTTTGGCATTATCCCGATCTTTGAAGCAGAAGGAGTTGTTATGCCTGGACAGTTAGGCCCCAAAAGTCTTGCAGATGATGTTTTAAGGTAAGGCCACACACGCATCATATCATGTATGGGGATACCTTCTGTGATGCATACTATCAATTCGATCCCGTTATCTATGGCTTCAAATATCGAATCAGTTGCAAATTGCGGCGGGACAAAAATAACGGATGCGTTCGCATCTGTTTCTTTGAGGGCTTCATTTACTGAATCAAAAACAGGTCTTTCATGAACAAAGCTCCCTCCTTTTCCCGGAGTGACCCCTCCAACGATATTAGTTCCGAAGTCGATCATCTGTCCTGTCTGTAATGATCCCTCACGTCCGGTAATTCCCTGTACCAGCACACGCGTATTTTTATCAATTAGAATGCCCAAGCCCAACAACTCCTTTAGCCGCTTCTTCGGTCGATGATGCCATATGTATCCCGTATTTTCCAAGCATTGCCCTTCCCTCTAACTCATTTGTTCCTGAAAGCCTTACAACAAGCGGTATTTTTATTTCGGGGAAAATTTCAATAATACCCTTTGCGACCTCATCGCATTTTGTGAGACCCCCGAAAATATTAATGATTATTGCTTTCACATTTTTATTGGATGATACTATCTCAAGTGCAGTTTTTACCTGCTGTGCATTAGCTCCTGCACGAACGTCCATGAAATTCGCAGGTGTTCCCCCATACTGTTTAATCATATCCAATGTTGCCATTGCAAGACCAGCGCCGTTTACTATACATCCGATTTCGCCATCAAGCCCCACATAGCTCATACCGTTCTTTCTTGCCGCTTCCTCAAGAGAGCCGGTTTCCTCTTCCGAAAAATCCTGCCTGAATAAGGCATTATCATCGATAACCATTTTTCCATCAAGCGCAATGATCCCATCTTTAGTCCGGGCCAGTGGATTTATCTCAACAAGCTGGCAATCATTGTCAATAAAAACACGATACAGTTTCTTAATGATATCAATAAGTTCCCGGGCTTTGTCCCTGTCCAGTGAATTTGCAAGCATCCTTGCCTGGTATTCATGGATACCGGTAAGCGGATGGATATGCACCATTGTGATGTTTTCCGGGGAATTTTTTGCTATTTCTTCGATATCAATGCCACCCTGCGGACTTGCCATTATGACTGGGCATTTTTTCTTCCTGTCGATAGTGATCCCGAGATACATCTCTTTTATGGGTTCCCTGTATTCCTCAATAAGCACTTTTTTCACAGGAAATCCTTTTATCGACATCCCAAGTATCCGCTTTGCATTGCTCTTTGCATCCTCTGGACTTGAAGCTCTTGCAATACCTCCTGCTTTTCCCCGCCCACCTGTTAAGACCTGGGCTTTTATGACCACCTCTCCCATTTTCCGTGCGGACTCTTCGGCGCCATCTGCATCAGAAACAAGGCTGCTTCCGGGGATAGGGATATCATATTTAGAAAAAATCTCCTTTGCTGCATATTCATACAGTTTCATGAACAAACCTCACTCTGGGATAAACAATGTATTATCTGGCATATTCTTATTTAAAACTGCGTGAAAACAGGCGCAAAATAGTAATTTTGGGTTTTGATGTAAAACCCATAGGGGAAACTTAAATAATACCTTCTTCTTAATAAGGTTGGAATGATAAAAGAGGAAATCTGGATCGAGAAATATCGTCCCAAAAAACTTGAGGATGTTGTGGGGCAGGTCGAAGTAATAAAGCGCCTTAAATCCTATGTACAGTCCAGGAATCTCCCGCACCTTCTTTTCTCGGGGCCTCCCGGTGTCGGGAAAACAGCCTCAGCAATATGCGTAGCGCGGGAACTTTTCGGAGAAAGCTGGATGAATAATTTCACTGAGCTGAATGCCAGTGATGAGCGCGGCATTGACGTTGTAAGGACAAAGATCAAGAACTTTGCAAGAACCGCGCCGCTGGGTGAGGCGGAATTCAAGATCATATTCCTTGATGAGGCCGATGCGCTGACTTCTGATGCACAATCCGCACTCAGGAGGACAATGGAAAAATACACAAGTTCCTGCCGGTTTATCCTATCCTGCAACTATTCATCAAAAATAATCGAGCCCATCCAGTCCAGGTGCGCAGTCTACAGGTTCAAACCCATATCAAGCGCAGCGGTTGAGGAAAAGGTGAAGCAGATCGCTAAAATCGAGGGAGTAAACCTGACCGATGACGGCCTGGAAGCCATACGATATGTGGCAGCCGGGGACATGAGGCGCGCCATTAATGCTTTGCAGGCGGCTGCAATGCTTGATAAGACCGTTGATCTTAACGCTATTTATAAGACCACTTCTACCGCAAAACCTGAAGAGGTCATTGAATTGATAAAACTTGCGCTTGATGGGAATTTCATGAAAGCCCGCACAAAGCTGGATTATTTATTGATCGAGCAGGGGCTTTCGGGTGAGGATATAATTGGACAGATATTCCGTGCCATGTTTGACATGCAGATCCCTGACAAGCTGAAAGTCGATCTGATAGATCGTATCGGTGAGATCGATTTTCGGATGGCGGAAGGAGCTAACGAGCGTATCCAGCTTGAGGCATTGATCGCACACTTTATATTATGTGGTTCTAAAAAATGACGATTATGGAACCATTATCAAGCTTCATAAGCATTATTCTGCATCTGGACATCTATCTTAATCAGATAGTTCTGGAATACAAAAGCGCTACTTATGCGATACTGTTTTTTGTCATATTTTTAGAGACCGGGCTTGTAGCAGTGCCATTTCTTCCAGGCGACTCGCTTCTTTTTGCTGCCGGGGCAATATCCGCGCTTGACACTCTCAATCCTCTTTGGCTGATAACGCTGCTTTCAACAGCCGCAATACTGGGCGATACTGCGAACTACTGGATCGGGCGCCATGCCGGCAACAAACTATATTCTATGGAGATGCGGTTTATCAAGAAGGAGCATCTTGACAAAACGCGGCATTTCTACGATAAGCATGGTGGAAAAACAATAATAATCGCCCGCTTTATCCCGATAATCCGCACGTTTGCGCCATTTGTAGCAGGAATAGGAAAAATGAGTTACCTGAGATTTTTAAGCTTCAATGTAATCGGCGGTTTTCTATGGGTGACCCTGTTCATATCCGTGGGCTACTACTTTGGAAATATTCCAATAATAAAGCAGAACTTCACATTAGTGATATTGTCTATAATAGTAATTTCGCTGATGCCTGCGATATTGGAATTTTTGAAGCATTACAGGAAAAAGAAGTGACTCTCCTGATAGTAGGAATAAATATATTTAATGGTATATAGTTTCTTCAAAACATTTATCCTTTTATAAAACAAATATAGGATGCTATAAAGAGAGATCACCCATGGGAAAAAGAATTCGAATTATTAATGAACCTTCAGATATTGTTCCGCTTTTACGTGCCTTTGGAATTGAGTCCCACAAGAAAGTTTTTGATTGCATCCAGACAGGCTGGAAAGCCATTGATGAGATCGAAAAAGAAGTTGGTTTTGACCCGACTGAAAGTCTTAGTATTTTGAAGAAAAGCGGATTTGTTGAAAGTAAATGGAGAATGCCCCTGCCAGGACAAAAACCTGAAAAAGAATTTCATTCATCTTATTCAAGAGTACAGGTCAATTTTGAGTGCTCTGTTGAAGATCTAAGCGATATGATTATGGTTACGTTCAAGAGTGACAGCGAATTGCGCAACTATCTTGATCTGATAGAAAAGGAAGTAAAAGCAGGAAACCAGTCAATGAACGGCCTCCAGAGGGTCATTGATAAGAGTATTATGTATATCCGCGCAGTAGCAAGACGTTCTCCGATCCTTACAGTTAAAGGGCAAAGGATTGAGATATTCGGGGAAACCGAATGATATTGCGGAGCAAAAAAGAAATAACCAGATTCCAGATCCTTGTTGAAATCGCAGCGCATCAGCCCGATGTCATGCAAAAGGAGATCGCCAGCAGGATAGGCATAACACCCCAGGCAGTTTCAGAATATATAAAAGAACTGGTCCTGGAAGGATTTTTATATTCTGATGGGCGCGTGCGCTATCGTGTTACAAAAAATGGAATTGAATGGGTTCTTGAAAGGGCGATAGAGTTAAAGAAATATGCCCGTTTTGTCATGGAAGATATCGTTAGCCATATATCCGTGGCTACTGCTATTGCCAGGGAAAATTTCACCAGGGGAGAATCGGTCTCTCTAATGATGGAAAACGGTCTTTTATATGCAGGAAAAGACGGGGACGTTACCGGGATTACAATTTCGGATGCAATGGACGGAGAGGATGTGGGAGTAACAGAATTAAAAGGGATGATAAGTTTTCCACCGGTCAATATTACCATCTGCAAAGTTCCGCGCGTGGAAAAAGGCGGCTCACGGAACGTGGATTATGATCTGTTAAAGAAACGGGTGCAGGAAAAGCCATATATTGCAGCGATAGGTGTTGAAGCTCTCGTATCCCTTCGCAAGATAAATGTCAAGCCAAACATTCTTTTCGGTGCAAAAGAATCCGTGGTTGAAGCTGCTTATCACGGCCTGTCATCGCTTGTGGTTTCAGTTGATGAGGAAGTTCCTGGCCTGCTTAACAGACTTGAGTCCGAAGGGCTTAACTATGAAGTCGTGGATTTGAGAAAAATAAAAAGAGAATGAATATGGAAACATCAGGATTTAAAGAATTACATTTATCAAAAGAGATACAAAAAGCAATAACGGATATGGGATTTGAAGAACCCACCCCGATCCAGATACAATCAATTCCTCATATGCTGGAAGGAAAAGATGTGATCGGACAGGCGCAAACCGGCACAGGGAAAACGGCAGCATTCGGAATTGCCACCCTTGAGAAGATAGATCCGAAAAGTCTTGCAGTACAGGCCGTAATTTTATGTCCCACAAGAGAGCTGGCTATCCAGGTATCAGAAGAATTGAAAAAGCTTTCAAGATATAAAAGAGGCGTTGAGATCCTGCCTGTTTACGGCGGACAACCCATTGACCGCCAGATAAGAGCATTAAAAAAAGGCGTACAGGTAATTATTGGCACTCCGGGGCGCGTAATGGATCACATGGAACGGCGCACGTTGAGACTTGATGGCGTGAAAATAATCGTTCTTGATGAAGCTGATGAAATGCTGGATATGGGATTCAGGGAAGATATCGAACTTATTATGAAGAAGATCCCGAAGGAGAGACAGACCATTCTTTTTTCAGCAACTATGCCAAGGGCTATTCTTGATCTGACGAAAAAGTACCAGACAAAGCCGCAAATGATAAAATTAGAACATAAAGAAATGACTGTTCCTAAAGTTGAACAATTTTATTATGAAGTCAAATCCCAGGCAAAACCAGAGATTTTGTCCCGTTTGATCGACATTAATGACCTGAAGTTATCACTTGTGTTCTGTAATACAAAAAGAATGGTGGATGAACTGGTTGACAACTTAAAATCGCGGGGATACATGGCTGATGGGCTTCATGGGGATCTGCAGCAAAGACAAAGAGACATTGTCATGTCAAAATTTCGGAAAAAAGAGATCGAGGTCCTGGTTGCGACTGATGTGGCAGCCCGTGGTATCGATGTGGGAGATATTGAGGCCGTGTTCAATTATGATATACCCGCGGATGATGAATATTATGTCCACAGGATCGGAAGAACAGCAAGAGCAGGTAAAGCCGGGCGAGCTATCAGCTTTGTGACAGGAAGAGAAATATACAGGATAAGGCAGATCCAACAATTCACAAAGAGCAGGATCATTCCCCAGAAAGTTCCTTCTGTCAGTGATATGGAGGAGATCAAGACAGGCCTGGTATTAGAAAAAATCACAGGGATCATTGAAGCAGGGCACCTTGGAGAATATAGTAATATGGTTGAAAAACTCACACGGGAAGATTATACTTCCCTGGAGGTTGCATCAGCTTTGTTAAAGATGGTGATGGGCCAAGGGAAAAAGAAGATAAAACCAAACTCAAGAAGTAATGCAGGTGTTCCTGAGTACCTCATTTTTCATGGATTCTAAAGTATTTTTTCTTATTCAGCAGCAAAAGCAAGAAAATTCCGGATAATAGTGTAATTATCAGTGTAATTATCGAAATAGCCCCCTCAAGCCAGGGAAATCCCTCATTTATCTTCTGGACTATTCCCTTAAGAGGAACTTGTTCAGGTACTTGTTCCGGAACTTTAACACCCATATCAGGGACTATTGTTGGAATAGCGGCTGGTACGGGAGAATATCCTGAAATTTTTTTAGAAGGAAGAGCTTCATACCATTCAAATCCCTGGTTTTTTGATGTTATTTCAGGAGCTTTGAATTCAATTATATTATCATTAACTATGACACTATAGACGATCCGGGCATTCTCACGGGGTCTTAAGAAACCGGAAAAAGATAACGTGCCTGAAATGAATGTTGCATTTTGGGGCACACTATCATTAACAAGGATATTTGTTGGTATATCACCATTGTTGATTAATGAAAGAGAAACTGAAAGTGTCTCTCCAATGTTAATATTACTTTTATTGAAACTCCTTTCCATAACGATATATGGGCCTGATACAGATGTTCTTGGGCCATTTGATTCCAAACGTAAAAATTCTCCCCATTCGTCCCAGGTAAGTTCTGCTTTTGGAATATTATAAATCCCCTGTCTTTTTGCTGTGATCGCATAAGTAAATTCTTTATGATCATTTGCATTTATATCAAAATCCCAGGACACAGAAGTCGTGTTCAAGTTATCCATAAAATTAAAATCCGGCGGAATTGTGTCCCTGAGCGTTACATTATGCACAGGATAATTCTGAAGATTAACTACACTGATAGTAATATAGGTAATATTTTTAAGTGCTCCAATATCCCTGACTCTTGAGTATTCAGGATATAGATTCTCCCCAAGGATCGAGTTTGAAGTGATCTTTTTTATATTAAAAGTATTCTGCAATAAAACTGTGGCTGTTGCGCTTTTTATGTGATTATTTCCTCCCCTGTCTTTTCCACTCGCTATGACTGATATTGTATACATTTTTCTTGAAGATCCCGGTATTTTAAATCCCATATTTATGGATTCACTGCTCCCTCCAGAGATAACTGGATATCTTCGCTTCAGGCTATTTTTTACAGGGACCTGCAATATCAATTCTGCTGCATCGTTTGAAATATGGATACCAAGTATTTTTATCCCCGTATATTCATTTTCCCTGGTGTAACCAAATATTATAGAACCATCCTCCATGAGTACATCACTTTTCATTAATCCATTGTAAGTGGTATTTATTATGGCAGTTTTATTTGAAAAATTTAATACTTGTATATTGTATCCATTTTTGATTATATCTGGGTTTGTTGGTGTAAGTTTATATGAACTTACATTTTCCCATTTGATTTCATGGCCTGATGCAGTTATTTCATTCATGGAATTCTCTTCAAAATCAAATTCATTCAGTTCAAGACCATCATAGGTTATCCTTACTTGCGTTTCTATAAGGTCTGAATCCCCTGAATTTTGAATGGTTATATTAGCTGTAATTTCAGGATATGTTTTGGTTTCATTTTCTGTGATGATCGATATTTCAAGAATGGGTTTTTCCTTTTCTTTTGGTATAGATGGCTTGAATGAAATTTTTGCCTGTGGATCTGATGGAAATGTTCCTATATTTGATGGAAAAGAATTAATATTTGAAACATTGTCTGCAATTATTTTAATCCCATTAAAAGTAGAATTATTGGAAAAATCGAATAAATAATATTCACCTTCGGATAACACTCCTTCTTGTATGGCTCCATTTTTGGTTACCCTGATAGAAATTGAGCCCAGCCAATTAAAATCCCTTGCCTCTATCAGATATTCTCCTGATGTAACCCTGGGGTTTGTCCAGCTCAGTGTTGTACTGCTGTTGCTGCCCCAGCAAATTTTTTGTTCATTGAAGTCCTCACAATCATCAGCAAGCACCGAATCTACAGTAAATAAGACTACAATTGTTATAGCTAAGAGAAAATATATATATCTCATGTTCTTATGGTTTTAGCATTATAAATCCTATAAACATCAGCAATATTCCCGACATTTATCTGTCGGATATGACCGGCTGTATTACAGATGTGAATATGCTTATTATCATTATGATACAACAGCTTTTATAGAAGAAATAGCTTTCGTTTGACCGGAAACAAATTAATAACGTGAAATACGAATATTGCGAAATCTTATTCGTAATAATATAACTGCAAGGCCCATATTATCAAAAAGCTTAAATCAAAGTACGCCTTTACAGGTTCGCTTGACAATGCCGCCATAACTCAGTTGGTAGAGTGCCTGGCTGTTAACCAGGATGTCACAGGTTCGAGCCCTGTTGGTGGCGCTTTAGTATTTAATTCGTTCAATTAAACCACAATGATTTTTTGAGGGCCTGTAGCTTAGTCAGGTTAGAGCGCCCGGCTCATAACCGGGCGGTCACCGGTTCAAATCCGGTCAGGCCCACTTCACAAATTCAAGCATCCGGTGCCGGGCGCTCTAACAATTTTTATCAAAAAAGAAGAAATATATCTGAAAAGTTATACCCACATATTAATACTAAATATTTTGAAAAGTTCCTGAGATTGCAGAGAAGCTTGTCCGAAAGGACAGTGGAAAACCACATCATAAATGTCATGTTTTCTTTAGAAGCGGTTTGAGCATCGAAGATTTTTTGCTGGATATCAAAAATACCAGATCCATCTCAATGTACAGGTATTGCTCTTCATTATTTTACCAGTTTTTGGCCGAAAATCAAGTGTCAACCCATATTTTTTTGTTGGAACGATATTTTACTACTAACCGTATTTTTACGGTTAAGACAATAGCATCCTCAAGTTTACGGACACTGCAAACATTTATGGCTATTCTGATTTATTAGAATCATGCATGCCTTTAATGGGAAAAATAAGAAAATTTAGTGAAAGTAATAACTTTTGGATAGAACTTTTGCGGGACTTTCTTTCTGTAGCCACGGCGGGCGTTATTCTTGCGTCTCTATCTCAAATCGCATTCGGGCTGTGGATGCCCATGGTTGCTGTAGAGAGCGGTAGCATGTTCCCTCATATCCATATAGGAGATATAATTTTTGATCAGAGCATCAACCGCACTGAAATTACCACACACGAAATGGGAAAACAAAATGGCTACACCTCCTTTGGTGATTACGGTGATGTGATTCTGTACAAACGTTATGGAAGGGATAATACCACCTCTATCACCCACCGCGCCATGTATTACGTTGAAGAAGGAGAACGAATGTGGGATGGAGGACCGCCCGCACCCTATGCTGGTTATATTACAAAAGGAGATAATATCATAACAAATCCATACTATGATCAGGAGGGAGACATAAGTTACCTGCAGCCAGTGAAAAAAGACTGGATTATAGGGGTGGCACGCTTTTACCGTGTTCCAATTCTAGGTTATATTTCAGTCATTCCCAGAAAGATTCTAGGAATATAATTTGTATGGTTTATATATTAAAACCTCTAAATCTTAAATAAGAATCCTTACCTGTTCCCACCCTTGAACAATTCTTTGAAACTGCTCAGTTTTAGTTATTACACTTTCTGAACGGATGATGCGTGTAAGGATTCTTAAATATTAACTTCAAGGTTTTCCTTGCGGCAAGTAAGAATAATTATGTTCATGGCTTTTCTCATATCCAGCAAATTTAAACTCGGGGAGGGGAATGGTATAAATAAAAGTATAAAGATAATGAGGCATAACAATGGGAAAGACATTAGGAGTAAAATTCTTAAAAGCTTCATTGCTATATTTTATCATAGGTGTTACTATGGGAGCTATTATGACTATAGGATCAATCTATGATTTTGTCATCTTATCAAAACTATTTGAAAGAGCTCATGCTCATATAAACCTTATTGGATGGGTGAGTCTCTCAATAATAGGGTTTATATATTATTTGATATTAGGAAATCCTGGCAAACCTTTATACAGCGAAAGGCTAGGAAATATGGGTTTCTGGCTCATTAATATCGGTATATGTGCAGAGTTTATTGCATTACTCATAGGAGGATATGCGCAAGCATCTTCGTTCCAAGCTGGAAATTACGTTATAAAAATGTTAATAGTAATCTTTGCTTTTGTAATGATGATAGGAGTTTATTTTTCTGTATATAATATATATAAGACATTAAATCGCTAATTCAAATAATTGAGGTAATAGCTTTCTGGGGTGATAGTTCTACCTCCTGCGGTATTCTTTAAAATGTAGCCATACAACAGCATTTTTGGCTAGACTATCATTCGTTACAACCTGATTTGCCAGGTTTTTAATTGTGTGGTTAGCAGTACCAATGTGTGCAAAAGCAGTGGCGAATGCAGTCCACTATGATGATAATCTAAATTAGGCAGGAGACTGGCAGTTGCTACGACTGCCATTTTATGCCTTACAGTTCTGTCAAAATCATACCATTTTATCTGCCAGCTTCACTCCTTTGGCTTCGAGATACTTATATAGTCCCTAAGCCACTGCACACTTCACAGCGCTTTTTAGCTGGTGAACCCAACAATTTAACAAGCTGAACATAAGCAGGTTTGTATTTCCACCCTTTGCCATCGCAGCTAGAACACTTTCTAAATAATTTACCTGTGTTAAACATTCTTTCTAACCTCCAAACCTACTCATTGTACTGCCTATTATATAAATTTTTTCTGAAGCGCTGAAGCGCAGCTGTGGTATAATTAAGTAGGGTACAGATTCATCAAATTATACCAGATACAGGTACAATTGCAAGAGGTATCAATTCTATCATCTCTTATTTGTCTCACTTTCCAACCAAAACATCTCATATCTGCCAATTTACTATTTTTCATTACTCATTTACAAAAGAAAAATCGTTATGCGGGGGAAGGGATTTGAACCCTTGAACTCCTGCGAGAATAGATCTTGAGTCTATCACCGTTCAACGGTGATAGATACCTTTTTACCATTTGCAAACATAATGTTAGTATATGAGTAATGAATTCATTAGGCTGAAACGGCTTGACTCGATTAATAAGAAGTATTTAGAAGAATATGTGAGACAGCTTGAACTAAAGCAGTTAAAGCCTAACACGGTCAAGATCAAGCTCTGGAAAGTCTACACTTTCATGATCTTTACAAATTTCAAAGACAATAAGACAGTAACAAAAGATGATGTGGAAAACTATGTTATCGAAAGAAGGAATAATTGCAGCCCTTTCACGGTCCAAGGAGACATCCTTGAACTCAAACTATTTCTGCGCTGGTTAATGCCTGATAAGGAAAACGAGCTTTTTACTTTCAAGATGAAAAAACCCAAGAGGACATTGCCAGTTGAACTGATAACAAGGAAGGATATTCAAATACTTGTCCAAGCATGCGATACCCAAAGGGATAGGGCCCTTATTATGTTGCTGTGGGATTCGGCAGCGCGCCTTAATGAGATAATGAGCCTTAATTTAAATCAGGTTGAATTTGACAAATATGGGGCGGTAACTATTGTAGATGGAAAGACTGGCAGGCGTCGATTGAGGCTAACTGATAGTGTGCCTGACCTTCAGGCATGGGTAAACATGCATCCTATGAAAGATATTCCTAATGCTCCGCTGTTCCTCACGTATAATCGCTATGGTATGGGTACGAAACGCCTTAATTTCCGGACAGTAGAGAACAGACTAAAAAATCTTGCCGCAAAACTTAAAATGACTAAAAGTATCCATCCTCATGCTATCCGGCATGCACGTCTTACCGATCTGGTCAAATCAGAAGGCAATAAGAAGGGCTTCTCGGAGATGGAATTAAGGATACTGGCAGGCTGGGAAAAAAACAGCACGATGCCTGAGGTTTATGTTCACCTATCAGGCGCAGATATTGAAAAGAAGGTGCTTTCCAACGCTGGCTTAATCGAAGAAACGGAAGATGAAAGGAATGATAAAGAGCTTGAAGCTAAGAAATGCCCAAGGTGTAAGACTCTAAATGCTTATGATGCGAAGTATTGCAATTCATGCTCGTTTGTTCTTGACCCACGAACTGCCAGGGAAATTGAGAGTAAAAGTAAAATTGTTCCTGAAGTATTCGCAGCCATGCAAAGCAATCCAGAGTTCTTGCGCTTAATAGCAGAGGCGATTTCCAAAGCGGCTAAAGCATAAATATGTTAAAGAAAAAGTTCAAGTTCTAAAAAAGTCTGTTTCTGCTTTTTCTTCGGGGTTTTTACTTCCTTGAGTTTTTATTAGACTTCCGCTTTTTTCCTCTTTCTTGTTAGTTGTTAGCTGTTTAATATTTTGAGCAATATAAATTCTCTAAATCAAAAAATAGGCTTTAAAATAACTTAAATCCGAGCAAGTATTAAATAGTAACAATGTTATTAAAACTGATAATGAAAAGCATAATCTAAGGCGATAAATGCTTTTCAGTAGGAGACCTATGAGTAACACTATAATAAGGAGCGTAAGCTTTGAAAAAAAGCTATTCGAGCAGATAGAGAAGAAGCGTGGATTAATTCCAAGAAGTACTTTCATTAACAATCTGTTCAGAAGAATTGTTGAGGATGAAACAAGAATTGTGCACAACTGCCAAGCCCTACCTGCACAGCCACACCCAGCAACAAACCTGAGGTAGCATGATTTTATTCTCAGAATTATCAACATCCTTTATGAATGGGAGTTCTTAAATGATACTCAATCCTGACCAAGCCGCGAATGTTGCCACTCTCATATCCACACCGGATGACCTATTACCGTTGTTCTCTCCTTTGGAACGCGCTGTTATTTTGGCCTTAAAAAGAATGGCGAAAAATCAAGCAACTGGAATTTGAACGCCCACACAATAATGACAAACATCCCAGGAAGGACAAAACACAATCGAGAAAACCAAGAAAAGGGAGACAATTTGTCATAGGCTTTAACTTTTATTTTTACGTTAGCAGGTGCTACATTGCGGTATATGAAATCAAATAAAATGACCAAGACGGTCAGATGGGACACGGAGATTTTAACCCATGTCGATGAAATGGCAGTTAAAAGCCACACAACCTTTTCAGCAATATCGAGAGGTTGGGCATGGGAAAAATTAGAGCCTGAAAAGCTAGGAGTAGAAGAATGAAAAATGGGTTGTTTCTTCATTAAATCTTGTTAAGGAGCCGGAGCATGAAAAAATCTGACCTCTTGTCGATCTGCAAGACCTGTCCAGAAGCATGGAAGTTTCAAGGCTGCATCGTCAGTGATCTTGAGTCATCTGACTTGGATGATCTCTCGCCTCCTCCCTGCGTCGTGGAGCATCTCAGGCGCGCCCCTCTGGAGGTTGCATACAATGAGAAAATCAATGAAAAAAAGCAGGCATCTTTCGACGAGAAAAAGGATGTATTCATCAAAGACACTTCCGAAAAAACAGCGGCGTCCATCGACGAGAAGACTGGCGTCCATCGACGAGAAACCGATAGCGGCGTATGGCGTCAGACGCCGGCGTCAAATAGGGTGAAACAGGAGGAAAAGCCCTCTGATCTCCTTGACTCCTTCGACCTGAAAATAATGGAGCTTCTTTTGGAACGTCACTATGAGAGCTCTATTTCTCGCATCACAGGACGCC
Source organism: uncultured archaeon (assembly GCA_902384525.1). Taxonomy (GTDB): domain Archaea; phylum Halobacteriota; class Methanosarcinia; order Methanosarcinales; family Methanoperedenaceae; genus Methanoperedens. The sequence continues at coordinate 2,252 of CABMCA010000024.1, read as the reverse complement.
CACGCACAACGATTCAGAAAAGAATTAATCGATTAAAAACCTTAGAAATCATCAAACCTGAGAAGCAAAATCATATTTGTTTTTACATGATAAATCCACGAATGACGCCTTTTCTCGTCCATGACGAGAGACCGACGAGAGAACGAGAGCGACAAGCAGGGTTTACGTTACATTGTTCGGCTTTCAAATTTCCTCTGATTTCTGGCCTCCCTCCGACATCAAAACATCCCATCAAAATGAGAAATTGGACGGGATACGATTTCAAAGAAAGTCATAATGTCATCCGAATAATTCCAAAATGGATAATTGTGTTTGTGAATGAAGATTTAAAAAGTGATTCAGTGGAAAACCTGAACGCAAAATACAGAGAGCTCGCTATATCCATCGCTGGCAGGTTTGCAGAGGCTCACGGCTTGAAATTGGGCGCGCCAAAAGAATATCAGACACCCCATTTCACACTCAAAGATAACGCTCTCGCGAAGGCTCTTTCAGACGTTGGAGAGTTCCAGACAGAAAGCGGGATACACATCGACAAATCCAGAAGTTCAGGCGATCTTGAGATGGACTATGAAGCGGCGAAGGCGATGGAATATTCACTCATCCAGAGGCCGAAGGTGGACACAATTATTTTATCAAAAATAGATGTGGTTTTGTCGATGGTACGATTCTTTGATGACAGAATCACAAACCTGGAGGCGCGGGGAGTTCCTCCGGCGACGGCAAAGACCACTGAAAACAGAATGTATGCTTAATCATAAAATCAATAACATGAGACTTAATAAATTGAATACACAAAAGAAGAGCGAAGGGTTGTATGTTTATAGAGTGCCCGCTCAAATATTAACAGTCATCAAATTTGGTGATATAGGCAAGGGAAAGCTGGTTTCCTTTGATGAATGTTTGGTTTGCACAGGCTTTTCACGGTCTATTTTTTCACAGTCATCAACGACAAAACAAAAATATAAAGGAGTTATATGATAAACGAAGGTAATAAAGTAACAGACGCACACGCTCTGATTATTAACTTTGCAGAGGCAGCCCAAAAGCATAAATTAATCGTTTCCGGCCCTCTTTATAAAATAGGTGCGTTAAACAAAAACGAGTGGGGTATCCCCAGAACCGAAGTAGATAATATTTTAAATTCAATTGTTGGCAATCCTCTTAAAATCTGTTCAAGCGAAGGCGCAGCTACGAACGAACATTCTTGTGATTATGCCTGGGACCCGAGAGCCGAAATAGGCAAAGTAACGGCCGCTAAAGTGGAAGGCGACTGGATACATGCAACAGCCGAGGTTACAGATCCTATCGCAGCCCAGAAAATCATAGATGGAACCTGGCCGAGATCCTGGTCTGGATTTCTCACACACAGAGCCTCAAAATCTAAAGGCTGGCTTCCTCATATCAGAAACAAAGCCATTACTATCGTCAGGAACCCGGCCTATGAAAATGCTGGATACACGACGGGGACGTCACAGTCATTCTACGCAAAAATCCAAGACATGATCAATAAAGGATTTAACGATCCTGAATTTCAAGCGAAATTGAGAGGAGCAGCGCATGGAGTTACAGAATCTAATGAAGCAGCGATCGAACTTGAGGCAACCCTCTATAAAATAAACAACAAATTCAAAGGAGCAAAAAAATCATGGAACCAATAGACTTAGAAGAATTAATAGAAAAGAGCAAAGCAAATGAACTCGATATTTTCAAATTGCGGCAGGAAATCACGAGATATATTACTGTAAACGATGATTTAAATGTCGTAATTGATGCAAACCACTTGCATGAGGCCAGAGACCTCCAGGTAAAGATAAATTCGTTAATCAACACATGGAAATTTCGGCGGGCGCTACTTGCCAAGGTGAGGGAAGTGATTGATAAATACAATCTACGCGGGCAATATTTCGCAGGAGATACCAACATTCTCGATATTGATCTTGCTTTAGCGCGCGCTATAGAAGAGCCAGAGCGTGTAGCCAAGTTTCTTGATGATGAAATTTTGACCAGAAAATTACGCCACAATATCAGCCAGAAAGAAATCGAAGAAACGATAGCGGCAAATGCGGCAAAAGTGGTTAAGATCCGATCGGATTTAATTCCAATTATCGAAAATATCAAAAAAGCAAAGAAGGAGTTGGAAGAAGTTGTTCAATACTACAATTGAACTGTGGAACTAAATTCCTGGGACAAGCAACCAAAGGAAAGTACCTTACGTTACTTTGCCTTTTCCCGGTACAGGGACATGGGGCCAT
>CABMCA010000023.1 GCA_902384525.1 uncultured archaeon | reverse complement strand
TTGGTCTTTGCCTTAAAAAATAGTTAACTTTTCGATAATTGTCGTTTATGGAGATAGATTTGTTATCAGGTTGTTCTCTTTTCCGTCGATAGAATCGGCAAATCACTGGATTTTAGGATTGTGCCTAAACCAAAACCTATTATATTCCTGAAGGTATTAGGGCACCTTGTGACCAGAATAGCAGTGCTTGCTTCAGGAAGAGGTTCAAACCTCCAGGCTATCATAGATAGTATTGAAAATGGCTATCTGAAAGCTCAAATATGTGTTGTGGTAAGCGATATTGGAGATGCTTACGCACTGGAACGCGCCAGGAAACACGGAATAAATTCTTTTCATGTAGATCCGAAGGGATTCGGATCAAAGGACTTATACGAGGAAGAGATCCTGAGAGTTTTGAAAAACAATAATGTTCAACTTATACTTCTTGCAGGATACATGAAAATTCTCGGAAAGACACTGCTTACCGCATATAAGAACCGTATACTGAACATCCATCCTGCGCTACTTCCTGCTTTCCCCGGCCTTCATGCACAGGAACAGGCATTCAGGTATGGTGTAAAAGTTGCGGGATGCACAGTTCATTTTGTGGATGAAGAACTTGACTGCGGACCCATAATACTGCAAAGATGCGTAGAAGTGAAAGAAGACGACACGGACCAGACTCTTGCGGAAAGGATACTTGAGCAGGAGCACAAGATTTATCCCGAAGCGGTTAAATTATTCGTCGAAAATAGACTGCGTCTTGAAGGACGGAAAGTGAAAATCATAAAATAAATCACGATAAATCATACGATAGATCATATGATAACAGCAACTTAAGAGGAATTATTATGCCGTTAAAAACAATAGATCCTGAAATTTATGAAGTAATGAGACATGAAATTGAAAGGCAAAGAACCAAACTCAACCTGATAGCCTCTGAGAACTATGCAAGCCGCGCAGTCTTGCAGGCGCAAGGCTCTGTAATGACAAATAAATATGCTGAAGGATACCCGGGTAAGAGATATTACGGGGGCTGCGAGTTTGTAGATGTCGCAGAAAACCTTGCAATAGACAGGGCAAAGAAACTATTCAGGGCAGAACATATCAATGTACAGCCGCATTCAGGGTCGCAGGCGAATATGGCAGTTTATTTTGCTATGCTCAAGTACGGGGATACGATAATGAGCATGGATCTGTCGCACGGTGGTCATCTTTCGCATGGCAGTCCTGTGAATTTTTCAGGGAAATTATTTAAGATAGTCCCGTATGGTGTTTCAAGGCAGACAAAAGCGATAGATTATGATGAATTATCAAAAATCGCAAAGGAACACAAACCAAAGATCATAGTTGCAGGAGCAAGCGCATATCCACGTGAACTTGATTTCAAAAGATTCAGGGAAATTGCGGATGAGGCAGGAGCGATGTTGCTTTCGGATATCGCGCATATTGCAGGGTTAGTTGTTGCAGGAGTACACTGTGACCCTGTGCCATATTCGGATTTTGTTACCACGACAACGCATAAGACCTTGCGGGGACCGCGTGGCGGCATGATAATGTGCAGGCAAGAATATGCAAAAGATATAGATAAGACGGTTTTTCCGGGGATCCAGGGTGGGCCTCTTATGCATGTAATAGCAGCAAAAGCAGTGGCATTTAAAGAAGCGATGAGTAAGGAATTCAATGACTACCAGAAGCAAATCGTGAAAAATGCAAAAAAAGTTGCAGGTGAATTGATAATGCGAGGTAATGAACTTATATCAGGGGGCACGGATAACCATCTTATGCTTGTTGACCTGAGTCCGATTGGCATAACCGGCAAGGAAGCTGAAGCAAAACTTCAGGAAGCAGGAATTATCCTTAACAAGAATACTATTCCTTTTGAGACAAAAAGCCCCTTCATTACAAGCGGTATCCGGATAGGCACTCCGGCTGCAACTACACGGGGAATGAAGGAAAAGGAAATGATAATTATTGCAGAGGCGATCGACGAGGTCATAAGGAACATCAGTGATGCAAATAAGATCAAAGAAGTAAGGAGAACCATTCTTGAGCTTTGCAACCAGTTCCCGATCCCGTACGAGTGAGGTAACTGATGGAGCCGCTTCCCGAGGTTACTGATCCCAGAATAATAGATGGGAGAAAAATAGCACAGGATATTGAAGCTAAAGTAAAGAACGAAGTTGAGGTATTTGTAAAAGAACATGGCGTAAAGCCGGCTCTTGCCACAATTCTTGTAGGAGAACACCCTCCCTCGAAACTGTATGTAAAACTAAAACACTGGGCTGCAAAACGCGTTGGTATCATATCAGAAGACCACAAATTTCCCCAGGAAACAAAACAGGAAGAGATAATCGGGCTCATAGACATCTTGAACAGGCGCCCGGAGATACACGGCATACTCGTACAGTTGCCTTTACCCAAACATATCGATGAACGTGCTGTGATGATGAAAATTGCACCGGTTAAGGATGTGGATGGTTTTAATCCTCTCAATATGGGTAAAATGCTAATTGGAAGCGAAGGTTTTGTTCCCTGTACTCCTAAAGGGATAATAAGGGCACTTTCTGAACATAACATCGACCCGAAAGGAATGGAAGTTGTTGTTGTCGGGCACAGCAATGTTGTGGGAAAGCCTGCCGCCATCATGCTTTTAAACCGCAATGCAACTGTGAAGATATGTCATGTTTTTTCAAAGGATCTTAAGAGCCAGACACAAAAAGCCGATATCCTCATTGTGGCAACTGGTGTGCGGGGACTGGTCAAAGCTGATATGGTGAAAGAGGGGGCGGTCGTTTTTGATGTAGGTATAACATGGCAGGATGAAAAGGTCTATGGGGATGTGGATTTTGAAGATGTTTTACCAAAGGTAAAATTAATCTCGCCTGTTCCTGGAGGCGTGGGCCCCATGACGATAGCTATCCTTATGGAGCATACGCTGGAGGCAGCGAAAATACAGAATGGATAGATCATCAAGATCAAAAAATCAGAAGCAATGAAAAAAATATTTAATGAGTATTTCATTATTGTCCTTCTATCCATTTTTTCGCTAAGTATAATTTTCAATAATCTTGGCTTAACGGCTTATTATGATTGGGATGAATCAAGAAATGGCGAAAATGCTCTGGAAATTTTGAAAACCAATGATTGGATTGTATTGAAATATGACGGTCAACCGGACTTATGGAATACTAAACCACCATTAGGAGCATGGCTTATTGCGATCAGTTTTAAGATTTTTGGCGTGAATGAATTTGCGCTTAGATTTTGGTCTGCACTTTTTGGAGCCGGAACAATAGTTTTAGTATTCTTATTTGGTAAAGAAATCAGAAATAATTATGTGGGTATTTTTTCAGCACTATTACTACAAAGTAATATACTCTTTATTGGCTATCATGGTGCAAGAACTGGTGATTATGATACAATGGTTACTTTTTTTATTACTTTGTCCCTTTATTTTTTTTATATAAGTCAAAAAAAGAATAATAACAGGTTCCTGGTTGGAACAGCTATTTCAATCGCTCTAGCGGTATTAGTCAAAGGAGTCATCGGATTATTTCCAATAATTATAATAGGTTTTTTCCTATTTTATTTCAAATCGCTTAAAGCAACTATTTTTTCAAAGGAATTCAAATATGCAGTAATTATTTTTTTTATTATAGCTCTACCCTGGTTTATATGTCGTTTTATTGCTGGTCCGGATTTTTTTACCAGGATGCTGAATTATGATCTATTACAAAGATTCTATGAACCTATAGAAGGACATGTAGGAAATTGGACATATTATTTCATTGGGCTGCAATTTATTTTTGGCAAAATAATATTTATACTATTTATATTAATATACCTATATTCAATATATTTAATTAAGATTGGAAACAAGCCCTTATTTATCTTAATTGTATGGATTTCTTTATTCATTGGAATATTTACCATTGCAGGCTCTAAGGTATCATGGTATATGATGCCGATATATCCTGCAATCAGTCTCCTGATCGGATATTATCTTGATGATCTTCAACAATTTTTAAAAATTAAAAAATCAATATTTATTGCCATATTTTTAATTTTTATGATATATCCTAGTTTTTCAATCATTGAATACACAGAATCTATTCCATATAGTAATATCAAAACATCACTTAATGGAATGAAGGAAGAGCTTAAAGAAATAAATATAATATATATTCATACTAAGGAAAATCGCCAATCAATATTTCTTTATTTAAATTCTTATGTTAATGAAAAAGTTATAGTATATAGTGACTTTAATAATATCAATGTTAGCAAAGGGGATGCAGTGATCACTTTCGATGCAGAGATATTTAATATATTAAATAAAAATAAAAAATATGAATTGGTCAAGGCGGAAAAATATGCCGCATTATTTAAAAAGAATGAATCAAGATAATTCGTTTTTTATACATTTAATTTATTGATCTCACATTTTAGCCCATTCTTATTCATAAAACAGTAGCAGCAGGCGTCAAAGTTGGTATGCTTGTAAGTGCAGTCGCAAATAGCCCCAAATCGATCGGGATATATGCTGAGACTGCAAATGAATTGAAAACATTACAGATTGGTCCATGGATAAAAGATAGAATTCTCCTTATTGATCTTGGTTTTTATAAACATCAACTTTTTGCAAAGATAAAAGAAAATGAGGGATACTTTGTGTCACGGTTGAAAGGAAGTGCCGACCCCCTCATCATTGATCTGTATAATGCATGTCCAGGGAACAGTATTGATGTAAAAGGAAAATATGTCAGTGAAATTCTGCCAAAATTAAAGAGACAAGTGCTTGATGTTGAAGTTGAGATTTCTTTCAAAAGACCGAATTATAATGGCAAAAGTAAGACGAGAATGGATACTGAAAGGTTCCGATTGGTAGCGGTTTATAATGAAGACGAGGAAAACTATCATGTTTATCTCACTAATATTTCAAAGGAGGATTTAATTCCTGAAGACTAACACTTTTTATAAGCAGACGAATATACAATATTGTTCGAAAGCATAATCCGAAAGAGAAGTTGGTTCGGCACACTCAGCTAAGATGGAGTACAATTTTCACGGAAAATGCGGGTGATCAGCTAACTCTTATACTTCGTTACTATGGAGTTGAGAGAACTTTTGAAACTGTAATGAATGTTTATCAGAGCCAGGCACTTGATCCTCATGTCAATAGAGAGCGATTTAGGGATGAATGGTGGTCTTAAACGATGACCGATGGAATCGGTTTCACGACCTCAGAATTCTTATCTTTTATAATGAATGGAAAAATTCCTTCTTAACTTTATTGCAATTTTATAATAGTCTTCTTTATCATAAATTTATCTGTGAAATATAATCCTGTCAAATGATGTGGTCTCAACCGTTATAGATTTGAAGAAAAAATCTAATTATGATGAAATAATGTGCAAAATATGGGTTTATACTGCCTCTTTCCTGCATTTATTAATTATTACTGTCATAACAGCTAAAAATATATAGTTTATTCCTAATATACTAGTAATAATTATGTATGAAAGAAGCATTATCGAGAGAAACCCATGGTGGGCATCGGGAAGCGTACCTGAAGAGCTTACTGGTATTAACCGCAAGGAATACATTGGAAAAATAACGGAGCGTTTAAAAGATCAGAAGCTACTTGCAATCCTTGGTATCAGGAGAAGCGGCAAATCAACGCTAATTTATCAATCGATCAAGTATCTTCTTGACAATGGAACTGACCCTAAAAACATATTCTATATAAATGCAGATGACTTTGAGAAGCCTGGAAGAGCGAACCTTGAGGAAGCTCTTGATTTCTGCCAGCAGAATAATATGGTTTCCCTGAAAGATATAAAGATCTATGTTTTCATTGATGAAATCCAAAATATCAGGGGATGGCAACAGCTCTTGAAAAAATATTATGACCTCAAATATGCTTCAAAATTCATTGTTTCAGGCTCATCTTCCAGTCTTATTTATAAGAATTCATCAGAAAGCCTTGCAGGAAGAATTAGCTTTATTGATGTTTTCCCGCTTACATTCAGGGAGTTCCTGCAGTTCAACAACATAGAGATACAAGAGGCAGCGCTTCAATTTAAATCCCTGGAACAAATGTATTACAGGCTTTCCCCGAAAATCAACGAGATAGCTGGTTTCCTATCGCAGTACATGAACGTGGGGGGATTCCCGGAATGGTTCGATATAAAGAATGAGGGGACCTGGTTTAAAATACTGTCAGAGGAGTATACAAGCCTCCTGATCTACAGGGATATTGTAAGAATTTTCAGGATTCGCGACCCGCTGCTCCTTGAATCCGTCTTCAGGTTCGTATCCGCTCATTCAAGTGAGCGTTTCAGTTATCTTGGAATCGCAAAACAGAATGACGGGGACAAGGAGACCTCAAAACAATATGTTTTCCATCTCGCCCGTTCACATCTCATCAATCTATCAGATTTTTATACAAAAAGCAAAAAAGCTTCAGAAAGAAATGAGAAAAAAATATATTTTTGCGATCTGGGTCTTAAGAATTCCATAGGTGGGCACCAGGATATCGGTTTTGATGCCGAGACATGTGTATATCTGCACTGCCTCAAGCATGTTTCCGGCTATCCTATGGGAAAAATATTTTACTGGCTTGATAAAAAAAAGAACGAGACAGATATTATTATGAGTTATGGGTCAGAATTAATTCCGGTTGAAGTAAAATACAGGTCTTCTATTGATGATTCGGATCTGAAGGGGATTTTGGGTTTTTGCCATGATTTTAGTGTTAAAAATGCGTATGTCGTGACAAAAACGCTAATGGAAGAAAGGGAGATCGATGGTGTGATGGTTTCATTTATTCCGTTATGGTTGTTTTTGCTGGTGTTTTGAGGTCAGGTTAAATATGTCGCGCAAAACAATAACGATTTCAGAAGAAGCTTATAATGCGCTTGCTGAGCTTAAAAAAGAAGTAGAGAGCTTTACTGAGCTCATAAAGCGCATCGCTACACCTATGAGGAAGAGGAAGCTCAGTGAAATCGCGGGTATTATGGCTGGTGAAGAATTCGATGATTTCGAAAAAGCAGCGCTTGAAGCAAGGCATTTTAAAAGCACCAGATTACAAAGATTGAAGCTATGATCCTTTTTTATTCAGTACAGCATTATGCGCGCGCCAAGTGTTCTATATTGCCTCTCTTACCCATAGCTTCTATAACCAATTAGCATATATATTCAAAGAGTAGTTCTACTATATATGGGGAGTATAACTATCTATAAACCTGAACTACAAAATTGTGTTGTATGTGGCAGATTCTTAATCATAAAAT
>CABMCA010000022.1 GCA_902384525.1 uncultured archaeon | reverse complement strand
TGGAAAATATTTCCGGATATCTTCCCATTCATATACATTTATTTCAGTCATAGATATTGCTTTTTAATTACAAATACGCCAGATGATTTAAATAAAATTTACTGCGGAAGGTCACTGGACATGAACCCTACTTGAAACTATGTAAACAAAATATATTTTATTTTTCTTGTATAAATAAAAACCTATTATTATCAGATTTTGAGAATGGACTGTACTTTTTATCCCCTGGAAAAATAATATTAAGGATAGAGGATGGCAGCATGACTGTTTTTTTAACTATACAACCACCCCTATCCATCCAAATGTCATGTTGCCTCAAAACCTCTGTTTACAACACAATACCCTCTACGAATTTCTGGGCAAATTTAATGATTAATCTAAAGATAACACTTAAATAGCTTCAGATAAAAGAATAAATATCAGACAGGCTGGAAGGCCAAAAGGGATGCAGTGAAAATAATGTCTGCCGGGGAGGAAAAGGAAAATATGAAACAACATTTGATAATTTTAGGATTAATAATCTGTTTGTTTTTTGGCACCGGGCTTGTAACTGCACAGGAAGCAGGAACATTAAGCTTTACTATTCTGCCAGGTTTAGATGCCAAAGGAACTATCAAAGCAGCTAATATGACATCAGCAGAACTCTTAAATGCAGATGGTCTTGTAGTAACCACAGCGACAGTTGCTACTAATACAGCCAAATTTAATCTTAGTGGATTAACAATCGGAGACTATTTTATCAGAATAAATGGTCTTTCAGACGATCTTGTGCCTACAAGAATAAACGATGCAACAGTTTCTATCAATCAATATGTTGGAGCGAAATTGAGACTGAGCATCATTGGGAACATTTCAGATCCAGCATATAAGATTGCTACATTTTCAAAAGGTCAGGGGGAACATCCTTCCGTCAGATATCCTGATGGCGTAAATGTTGCTCCTGAAAGCTATGCATATATCATATTATCTATGAAAGAAAGCCCGCAAATTTTAGAGATCAGAAGTCTTGGAACAGGGTCAGAATTAAATACATATTCTCCAGGCGAAGCGAACCATCCGGACTCATCGACATGGACTAACAAGTCGTTTTCAGATTGGATACTTTCAGCAGATAATCATGCCACAAACTATAACGGAACTGATAGCCAGTGTAACATGTGTCATATAGATATGGATACAATACCCGCAACATTAGTAGATATTAAACTCGACAACGGTTGGTGCTATAGATGCCACTATGGTAAAGAAGGCTTTGATTCCGGGTTTATAGATACGACTGCTGTTGTTACACCTGTGGAAACAATGGCGGTTCAACAAACCCCTGCACCAACAGCAACACCAAAAGCACCAGCATTCGAAGCCCTCTTCGCAATAGGCGCTTTGCTAATAGCAATGCTGGTTAGTAGAAGGTACATTTAACAACAATCGGGCTAAAGGTATCGTTTCATCTGATAAAAAGCAAATGCTGTCAAAAGGATGAGCAGCAATATGTACGGGAACTCAATTATTAAATCAAATAACGATATCCAGCTATCTTTGAAAACAAAGCCGATATACGCATAAATTGAAACGTACAGGAACTCACCCAATGCTGAATACGCAAAAAATTTCTTAAACGAGTATTTGCTGAAGCCTGAGATGTAGTTTAACGGCGCGCCCGATCCAAGCAATACAAAACGGCTCAGGAATATACCCAATGCCCCATATTTGTTGATTAAATCTTTTGCTATTTCATATTTTTTCTCTAATTTTTCGTTCTTTTGCAATTTTTCAGAAAAAGCCTTCTCAAAATATGATGCAGTAGAATAAGCTGCGATGTCTCCTGCGACCAATCCGAAAAATATCAGGGTTATGTTGAAAAAAAATTGTTCAATAGTACCCGACACTGAACCGGCCGCTATAATGACAAATGTTGCCCCAAGAGGGATGCCAAACGGTGATAGAAAAGCTATGATGAAAAAGAAAAGAGGCAGATTTGAAGATAAATCCATATTTGTGTCCCTATTTTCTTGCTATACGGTTTAAGTTAGCAATCGCCTGTGTGCAGTTAATTTTATTTTCCTCGCAGAGTTTACTGAGGTGTTTCCTGTCATTTGTAAATGATTCCTTAATCCCGAGTTCATTATAGACGAGTTCTTTTGGGATGCCACTTCGATTCACAATCATATTAACACTCATCCAATCCTGGATGGTTTTATTACCGCTTTTCAGGAATTCATCGTGCTGTTTCCATGTTTCATATCTATGAATGGTCCTGACAGCGAACATAATGGTTAAAAGGACTAAAATAATAAGAAACAAAGACCAGAATATGAACTTTTTCTTTTCTCTCACAATCAATGTTGGGCATTAAAGTAGAAAAACATTATTCTAATCGGCCAGACAGGGTTTTTGGAATATCAAGGAGTTTCCTCTAATCGTACCACAAAAAATAACCGTCAAGTAATCAAATCAGAAGATCAACATGGTGAAGCATGTGGTCTAAAAAATTACATAATTCAATTCCATATTTGATACGGATACTTGGGGTCTACGTACTTGTTCTGGGCATAGTATCGGCTGTAGTTGGTAGAACGTTACTTCGTTTTGGTGAACCCGCTTCAATTATAATCGGTATTCTTATGATTCAAACCGGAAAAGGATTAAAATCAAGAACCAGAGTAAGCTGGTATTTTACAATGTTTTTAATAGCAGCATCTTTTTTTGCAATGTATACACGTGGGTTCAGACGGCTTTATTTTGATATCATCGGAACCGGTTTTAATATTTTGGTGTTATATATATTATTTAAATATCGAAAGGAGTACATATTTCCATCAAGATTAAGTTTACCAGTGGAGGGGAAGCTGGCACTGGCTGCAATATCGATAGCAGTTATATATGGAGTTGCAGGCACAATGCTGCTGGGAGACGAGTTCAATCCACCTGTACACGATGTGGATACTGCCATATATTACACTTTTACAGTTCTCACAACCATGGGAATCGGGGATATTTTTCCTGTGACAAATGGATCGCGATTATTCACAGTATCGGTTGGAGTGCTGGGCATAGCTATCTTTTTAGGTGCAATAACTACATTCTTAGAATATGCGACACAGAAAAGAATTAAGGAAGTGATGAACGTTATGGAAAAAATAGATTTAATAGGGCTTGGTGATCATATCATTGTATGCGGCTATACTCCAATAATTTCTGATTTTTTAAGAAGTTTGAAATCGTTGAAAGTACCAATAGTGGTGATCGTCCAGGACCATGAAGTTTCAAATATTTTGGAAAATGAAGGATACATAGTATTTCAGGAAATGGCTGATAACATAGAGGTTTTGCTAAAAGCTGGATTAAAAAAAGCTACACAAGTCTATCTCTGTTCGCACGATGATGCTTATAATCTGCTAATTGCCTTAACGATCCAAAAATTCAAGAAACGTGAGGGTTTAAATTGCAAGCTTGTTGCGGTCGTTAATTTGTCTAAAAATGCAGAAAAATTTGAGGATTTCTGCGATGAAATAATTGATGTTTCTAAAGTACTGAACGATTATATGTTAAAGAGTAAAGGTGTAGATCAAATCCATAGTTAAATTCATATATATGAATATTCATACTTTAGAATATGTTATCAGAATTCAAAATGGAAGAATACAATAAAAAAACTGAGAACTGTATGATATGCGGTGAAGAACTCGAATATTTAACAACGGCTATCCCTGTGACGTGCACCTATTGCGGAAAAGCAGAATCCGCCAACATTCATTGCCCATCCGGTCATTATGTCTGCAATGAATGCCATGCAAGCGATTCAATAAAGATAATCACCCAGTTCTGCCTGTCTTCAGGCTCCAGAAATCCTATGGAAATGGCAAAGACAATTATGAGGCACCCGACCATGCCAATGCACGGACCTGAACACCACGCCATGATCGCAGCAGTACTTGTTACTGCCTACAAGAATCTCACAGGCAAAGTGACTGACGATGAAATTAAAGAAGCAATAAGGCGTGGGGCCACCGTGCCAGGGGGTTATTGCGGTCTTTATGGCGCTGATGCCGCAGCCATAGCCACAGGCATTGCTATTAGCACAATATTAAAAGCCAGCCCCCTGACAGACTATGAGAGACGAACTGCAAATATGATGACTTCCCGTGCGCTTGCTGCCATTGCCAGTAACAGGGGGGTCAGGTGCTGCAAACGGAGTACATATGTTGCATTAGAGTCTGCAATTCAGTATTTCAGGGAAGTACTTGGAACTGAACTTGAATATATTCCAGTTTCAAAACTCAAATGCGAGCATAGTTCCAGAAATAAGACCTGTTCACGGACAGATTGCAGATTTTATGCCGGAAAGGCACTTTAATATGAAGAATCAAACAGTGGTACATAATGAATAAGAAAATTTATGAAATGCACGCCCAGATTTGCAAGGTTTTCACGAGCCCAAAACGGCTGGAAATAATCAGCCTTCTCAGGGACGGAGAAAAAACGGTTAATGACCTGGCAGAACAGGCTGGAGTGCTCCAGGCAAACATCTCTCAGCACCTCACGGTGTTGAGGCAGAATAACGTTGTCACTACACGAAGAGATGGAGCAAATGTTTACTACAAGATCGCAAACCCGAAAATCTTGCAGGCATGCGATCTGATGAGGGAAGTACTTATAGAAAAATTGGCAGAGAATGAAACATTAGCAAAGAGGATGTCATGAAAATAGGAATAATAAACACAAACGAGCCGGAAACAGTGTGGAATGCCTTTAGATTCGGCACTACTTCTTTACTTATGGAACATGAGGTAAAAGTGTTTCTCCCGGGTAAAGGTGTTGAGAGTGAAAATATTAAGGATAAAAAGTTCAATGTTCAGGAACAGATAGGACTGCGTAACGAATGAGATATTCCCTGAAATCAAAATAATAAAGTAATAATTAATAAAAGTGAGTGAATAATATGAACAGATTAACAAAACTAACAGTATTTATGCTTGTAGCTATCACACTGGCTCTGCCTGTTTTTGGACAGATGGGCGGAGGCATGATGGGTGGAAAAGCAGGCGATATGATGAACAGAGGGCAGGATATGCGTAGCTCACAGGGCATAATGGGAATGGGATTTATGCACAGTGGGGGGAACAACTATGGCAATTATGTGACCTTTTCTGTGGATAATAATACAGGAGCTGTGATGGATTACGGCATCTCCGGCGTTACGGTTTTTAACTCTATTAAAATCGCCAATTTTAATTTTAAAGATTCAGCAACAATGGGTGCGCTGACAAGAATTACAAACAAAGATGGCTCTGTAACAATACAATTGCATGATAATCCTGCTGCGGTAATCAACATCGGAACAAAAGCAGCTACAACTATTACTTTTAGCCTTGCGGATGGTGTAAAAGCTTCAAATGAGAATGATTTAATAAAAATAGAAGTCGGTGATCTTACTGCATATATTGCTTCAACTAATACTTCCTCTGTAAACATTGCAGGGGGAGATATCAGAATCGAGTCCAGTGGAGGGAATACTATTTTCAGAGCTGTACCTGTGAATATGCCTGCGGATGGGATGTATCAAAGGTTTATGGGAGAAATGATGGGAAATAGAGCAGGAGCAGAGGTCTCAGTAGGAATATCTGATAAATATTCCATAGTTAACTATTCAGAGAATATGAATGTCATGATAAAATCAATGGAAAGAAACCATATGAGGATGATGATTAATTCAACCGATCCTTCTGGTAAATTTATCATGATGAACCTGGATAACAGCTCTCTTATGTGGGATCAAAGACAGAAAGTGAATTTCTACCTTGACAATAAACCGATGAGGCAGGCAATGACGGCTGATGAGTTATATACAGCAAGGGATTCCTCTTTCTGGCTTACCATGTCCGGCGGAAACCGTATGGTGGCAATGATGTACATAGCAAATTTCTCTGAGCATGTTGTGGATATTGCTGTTGAAGAGGCAACACCAACAACTGCCGGTGGTTCGGAAGCAAAAACACCTGCCTCGACGCCTGCCACACCAGGATTTGAGGTTGTGCTTGGATTGCTGGGTACTGGTCTTGCATATCATTTAAAACGAAAATAGTGAGACTTCAAATGGTGGAAGATAGCATTTTTTTAAGGAGTTTGGACCTTTTCAAGGACGCTTTTCCAGGAAGGATAAATCAAATATTAAAGAGTAAAGAAGACGGCAAAAAGATAGTGGGAACGCTCTGCCTTTATGTCCCGGATGAAATCATCTATGCTTGCGGTGCAGACCGTGTGATATTATGCGGCGGAAGAAGCGCCCCCATTGTTGCGGCAGAGGAATATTTACCAAGAAATCTCTGTCCTCTGATTAAATCTTCCTTCGGCTCCGTAATTGACCAGAAATGCAGTAAGACTAAATCCTGTCCTCATTTTGGTCTGGTTGACCTTATAGTTGCAGAGGCTACTTGCGATGGAAAAAAGAAGATGTATGAACTTCTGGACAAGTACATCCCAACCTATGTCATGGATCTTCCGCAGAAACCTGAAAATCAAAATGCTCTGGAATATTATATAAAGGAACTGGATAGCTTAAAAGACGTTCTGGAGAAGCTGACAGGCAATAAAATTACTGACGTTCTACTCAGGAAGGAAATAAAGTCTGCAAATGAAACAAGAAGACTGCTCCACGCACTATATGAGTTAAGGAAAAGAGACTCGCCGCCAATCAGGGGAACAGAAATGCTAAAAGTTCTTCAGCAGATGCATTTTCTGGCTCCCGACGAGTTCAGAAAGAATCTTGTTTTACTGCTAGATGAGCTAAAAGTAAAGAAAAGGGAGAGTTCCGGGCCGAGGATTATGATATCCGGCTGCCCGATGGCATCGGGGAATATGAAGGTTCCGGAAATTATAGAGAATCGGGGCGGGTTGATCGTAGTGGAGGAAAGCTGCACCGGAACAAGGGCCTTCTGGGATCTAGTTGATGAGAATAAAGAGCCAATGAGAGCCTTAGCTGAGAGATACCTGAAAATCCCCTGCGCCTGCATGTCTCCTAACGACAGGAGAATCGCCCAGATCCTTCAACTTGCCGGGGATTTCAATGTTGACGGTGTCGTTTATTATACCCTTCAGTTCTGCCACGGATACAATGTCGAGAAATACAGGGTTGGGGAAGCTTTGAAACAGTCAGGCATTCCTCTCCTCTCCATAGAAACAGACTACAGCGGGGCTGACAGTGAACAGATAAAGACACGAGTGGATGCTTTTCTGGAGATGCTGGAATGATATCTGTTGGGATCGATGCCGGAGCTGCGACTACCAAGGCAGTTGTGCTTCGTGATAATGAGATCGCAGGATACATCATTATACCTACGGGCTTCGATTTTAGAAAAGCGGGAGAGAAAGCTTATGAGGAAGTCCTCTCAAAGTGCGGAATAAACAAGATCGAGGTTGGAAAAATCCTGGCTACAGGATACGGCAGAAGCAGTATCGGATTTGCAGATAAAACTATCAGTGAGATAACAGCCCATGCCAGAGGTGTCGGATATCTTATCCCGGCAGCCCACACGATAATCGACATCGGCGGCCAGGATAGCAAAGTGATCATCACAGAGAATGGTAAAGTTGTGGACTTTCTGATGAATGACAGATGCGCAGCAGGAACCGGTAAGTTTCTGGAATATACGGCAAAAGCTCTTGAAATATCGCTGAATGAATTGGGAACGCTTGCACTGGTTTCAAAAAATCCGGCAAAGATCAGCAGCATGTGTACCGTATTCGCGGAATCGGAAGTTATCAGCTTAAGAGCCCAAAAGACTAAAAAAGAAGATATAGCTGCCGGCCTTATTGAAAGTATTATCCTGCGAGCCACTTCTATGGTTAAAAAGCTGGGGATAAAACCTGAAGTGGCTTTTGTGGGCGGAGTGGCCAAAAATCCTGGAGTAGTAAAGGCATTTGAAAAGGCTTTAGATACCAGAGTGCAATTGCCGGAAGAACCCCAGATAACAGGCGCCTTTGGGGCTGCATTGCTTATTTAAATATTACTGAGAATATGTCAGGAATCCGATATCTACTATGCCCGGGATCGGTCAGGAAATCGCCCTGATATCCCCTCTTACCTATGGAAATGATTTTGAGTACGCGTATACCGGCAGATCGCGGCAAATTATCTTTACAAGAAGTTTAACGAGTGAATTCGCAAGCATTTATTTCCATTAAATACCATATGATGAATCAGTATATTTATGAATAAAATAGTATGTTTGTTTTGAGGGGGTTTAATTGATTGGAATCCATCATTGAAGTCAGGAATCTTACAAAAGTGTTCAAATCAAGGGGAAGGAAGATAACTGCGGTGAGTGATGTCAGTTTTGACATAAACAAAGGAGAGATTTTTAGTATGATCGGACCTAACGGGGCGGGCAAATCCACCATCTTTGCCATGATGACCACATTAATAAAACCCACAAGCGGCAGTATAAAGGTTGCAGGTTTTGATGCTGAAAATGAAGATGACAGGATAAGGCCGGTAATAGGTATAGTTCCTCAGAAGCTCAGCCTTTACCCGGACCTGACAGCCAGGGAGAACCTGGAGCTTATGGGCAACCTTTATGATGTACCTAAAAAGGTCATGGAAGAAAGGATCGAGTACTACCTGAAACTGGTCAATCTTGAAACTCATGCGAACCGTTTTACGGGCGGCTTTTCAGGAGGCATGAAGCAGCGCCTTTCCGTCATCAGCGCAGTGATACACGACCCGCAGATAATCTTCTGGGACGAGCCCACCACGGGGCTTGACCCGCAGACAAGACAGGCAATCTGGAAACTTGCCCGGAAGTTCAATACGGAAGGAAAAACTCTTATTTTCACTACACATTACATGGATGAGGCAGATAAACTCTGCGACAGGGTTGCTGTAATGAATGCCGGAAAACTGATGGCCCTGGACACACCTGAGAACCTGAAAAAAACATCAAACAGTGCGAGTCTTGAGGATGTTTTCATTCATCTGACAGGCGAGGAGATACGTGATTGAAATGGATGTAAAAACCGAGCTTAGAAAATCCTGGATAATTATGATCAAAGAGTTTAAACAGATCCTCAGGAAAAAAGCATTCATGATCCCGTTATTTTTGTTCCCGATAGTCATGATCATCTTTTTTGGCTACGGTATGGGTGGCACGGTCAAAAATGTTGATATTCTCGTCATCAACGATGACACAGGTACGGCTTCAAGTTCGCTTGTCCAGGAAATCGGAAGCTTCATCCCCAAATACGGCGATGTCAAAATGTTCTCCATAATTTATACGAAGGATATGGGGCAATCCGAGGCTGAGAGGAAAATAGACGCGGGATTGTATAAAGCGGTACTGATCATTCCACAGGATTACAGCGAGCGCATGGCAAGAAATGAGAGCGTGACCCTGACGCTTCTGACCGACTCCTCAGATACCACATCAAGCGGCATAATCATTAATTTTATGAAGCAGTTATTTGCAGGAACCTCAAATTCGCTTGTTTCGTTGAACATTCCTGATATTTACGGCAAACTACAATACATTGATTTCCTCACACCTGCAATAATTGCCCTTACGGTGTTCATCGGTACTATCCAGACCATGGGTTATGCGATAGCGGGAGAGAGGCAGGATGGCACCCTGGTTCGCATTATGATGACACCTGTAAGCCGTGGAGCCGTAATTCTGGGTAAGACTTTACACCAGCTTATATTGCAGCTGGCAAGGGCTATGGTACTGATAATCGGCGCAATCGTTATTTTAGGGGTCAAGATGAACGGTAGCTGGCTGCTTGTCGCCCTGGTTCTTATCATCTTCACATTTGGCGCGGTAGGTCTTGGAATTGCCATATCTGCCGTATCAGAGGACATGATCTCTTTCCAGGCGATAAGCATGTTAGTCGCCTTTCCCTCAATGTTCGCCACAGGGGTTTTCTATCCCTTAAGCTCTGTTCCGGACTGGATGCGCTGGATAGCATATATAGTGCCTCTTACTTACGCTAACGATGCAATGCGCACCATCATGGTCAAGGGCCAGGGTCTGGCCTTTATAGCCAATGATTTGATAATACTTCTTTTCTTCGCGGTTTTTTATTTTGGTTTAGGTGTTTATCTTTTCAGGAGGGAAGCATAAATGAAGAAAATAATGGGCATCTTATATATTATGTTATATATTATAGTTATAATCTCATGTGCAGCCGGGGCTTATGATACCCCGCAAACGTATAAAGTACCAAGGAGCTTTGAATTTTCAAAAAATTACTATAACGTTTATGGGAACCCTGATGTCCAGGCTACGATTGTAGGCAGCAATGAATTCGAAAGAGGACAGACTGTAACCCTGCTTATAGATCTGATGAACACTGGTAAGTTCCTGGGTTTTGACCACACTGACAATACGCCTTCAACAGATGATGAAATATTTGCCGCCAAGACCGAAATCAAGCTTGAGGATAAAATTGTGGATGCTACAGGGATATCCGCATCTCTGTCCGCATATCCGGGAAGCCCGTTAGAGGTAAAATCCGTAAGCCAGCAGGTTGGTTCCATAAGAAGCGGGCAGAATTCACTTGCGCCTGTGAAATTCGATATAAAGATCGATAAAAAAGCAAAGGCTGGAGAATATTCACTGCTCCTTGACCTCACTTACGATTACCAGCAAAACGTTCAGATAATAGATGCAAATGCCACGCAGCAAACCTATGATGCAAATTACTGGTACGGGATGATGAAACAGAACCAGACTTTAAAGATCAAAGTGAAAAAACAGGCACAGTTCGAGATCATAAGGGCAAATGGCAGTCTTGTTCCCGGAAATTCCGGCACAATAGAGGTCGCTATCAAGAACACGGGTGAGGAAGAAGCAAGAGATGTAAAAGCCATAATCACACCCTCAGATCCGATAAGCACAACCGATGATAAGGCATACCTTTCTAAAATGGGACCTGGAGACGTGGCAGTATCATCATTTACCATCATAGCTGACAGTAAAGCCGTGAACAAAACATATTCTATAGACACAGTCCTTCGATACCAGACACCTGAAGGGGATATCAAATATTCTGATATATTACAGGCTCCTGTAGCTGTTAGACAGGTCGGGTTATTTGAAAGACTGTTCGGATGGATATAGGTAAAGAAATAGTTGAGGCTATTTGGTTAAAATCCCAGTATACTCCAATCAAAGCCAATATAACTTAACACAAGATAGATAACCACAAGCACTATTACAATTGTGATTAAATAATAATAGATCATTCCAGGTAAAATCTCTGACGGTTTATATATTTCATCTTGCGGGGATGGGGAAAATAAAGCATCATGAATCATTTTCAATAATTTTATAATTTTGGATTCCTTTTTTTTGTCTGTCATACGTATTGCCTAATTTGTTTGTATATATTATATGTTATAATTCAAATTCTTCAATAAAACCTGAAATTAATTTGTATTTTTCCAGATATATGCGGCATTTATCGGACTTGTCGGGGGAATAATAGGCATAATCCTCGGAACAATTCTTTCGGGTTATATGCCCGCGCTTATGGGAGGTCTTCCCATGGCAAGAGGCACCGCAATAGTTACATTGAACTCGGTAGCTATGGATCAGTATCAGTCACGGTTGGAATACTGGCAGGAATGATCCCTGCTTACCAGGCGTCGAAATTAAGGCCGGTTGATGCCTTAAGATATGAGTAAAGAAAATTAGGAAAGATTATATAGGAATCACAACGATTTGTTTAACACTTCCCGGCTATAGAATATAAGAGTAATAGTAATTGGGAGGAAGAGGAGGAAAATATATGAATAATAAAAGATTAGCTGAATTGCTTTTGGTATCAATAGTAATTCTTATAGCAGTACCGACAACTTTTGCAAGGCCCGAGTATCTTACAAATCTTACGGCAGTTTATGGCGCAGGTTCATGTAATACTTGCCATCTTAATGGTGCAAGCGACGGACCACGTACTGTTTACGGAACATTATTTGAGAATCAGGCAAATCACGACGTTGCTAATGCCAGTGCAGCCCTGAGAGCTATAGGGGCACCGCCAAACGCAACTGTTAAAGCAACTGTCACAACGACCATGGCAGCAACACCAGAAGTTACCGAAGAGACAGCAATACCAGAAGTCGGAGAGACAGCAATAGTAGAAGAGACATCATTAGTAGAAGGGACCACTGAAACAACACCAGAGGTTACTACAGTAACAGTCACAACAACACCCAAATCTCCCGGATTCGGACTTGTAGTTTCTATGGTTGGATTATTTGCCTGGGCTATTCTTATAAGGCGAAAAAATAAATGATTGAGGCAAAATATGCCTCAATTTATTATAATTTGTCAGTATCTTAATGATTAATACATATTATATGCATATTGATATCTATGGCAAAAGACAGACATGTTATGGAAGCTCTCGGAAAAACCCGGGTAGTTGTTGAGAATGGAAAGGTCATTGAAGTCGGTGAACCCCAGACAGAATATTGCCCTATATTTGATAAGGTTCGCGGGATCAAGAAATTCACCTCAAAGTCCGCAAAGGAAAATATCGAGTTCAGGATAAAGGATTTTGGCCTTTTTACGAAGGACAGGGCTATTGAAATGGAAATATTCGTAGGGTTTGGGGCAAGTGAGACTTTCATGACAGGATTGCGCCGGGGTCTTATTGATACCAGCGTGACTGCATGCGACGGCGCAGGCACTGTGATCACGAACAATCCAAAACTGGCACAGGGTATGGGGTCTCGCATTTCAGGCCTGTCAGAGACAACGCCTATTCCGAAGCTTATTGAACGGATACAGGAAGTTAATGGTATTGTTCTTGACCCTGCAACCGCTGCTCTTGATCAGGTCGCAGGCGTGAAAAAAGCCATAGAACTGGGCTATAAAAAAATTGGTGTTTCCGTAACAAATGTCAGGGATGTCCGGGAAATAAGGGAACTTGAGAAAAAACATACTGTCCAGGTGATCGCATTCGGTGTACATACTACAGGTATGCCTGAAAATGAAGCAAAAGAATTCGTAGACCTTGTGGATATGACCACAGGCTGTACTTCAAAATGGATCCGGGGCTGCGTAGGAGGGAAGACCATCGCCCAGTTCGGTACTGCGATCCCCATATTTGCAATAACACAATGCGGCAAAGAAATGCTGCTTGAGCGGGCAAAAGAAGTGACAGACCCGATCCTGATAAACACGATGAAATTGCCTGTGCAGCCGGATGAAAAGCAGCCAAGACCGCTTATTTAAATTTTTATTTTCAAATATGATCCCTGACTTTCTCAAAAATGCTCTTGCTCCTTGTTTTCTCTCCACCTATCTGGGCAAATTCCCGCAGTAGCTCTTTTTGCCTGTCTGTCAACTTTGTGGGAATTTCTACCTTTATTTTCACAAGCTGGTCGCCCTTCCCCGAATAATGAAGACCTGGCATTCCTTTGCCTTTAAGACGGAACACATGACCGCTCTGCGTCCCTGGCGGGACTTTCATCTCGGCCTTACCATCAAGAGTGGGCACGATTATTTCATCACCAAGAGCAGCCTGCGTGAAGCTGATGGTAGCTTCCATTATGAGGTCATTCTCATTACGGGTAAAAATATTATGAGGTCTCACATTTATTTCCACATAGAGATCCCCTGTAGGTCCGCCTTTCCCGCCTGCCTCGCCCTCACCTGATACACGCAACCTCGAACCCGTATCAACACCTGGCGGGATCTTCACTTCGATCTTACGTCTTTTCTGGACAGTACCGCTGCCATGACAGGTCATGCAGGGAGAATCGATAATGGTTCCTGTCCCGTGGCATGTCCCGCACGTGGAAGTGGTCATGAATCTGCCGAATGGTGTATTCTGTGTCCTGTTCACCTGGCCGCTGCCGTTGCAGGTTGAACATGTCTTTGGAGATGTTCCGGGTCTTGCCCCGCTTCCATGACAGACATCGCAATTTTCAGTTCTCGGGACTTCCAATTCCACCGCTTTGCCTTTTGCTGCGTCTTCAAGATTTATGGCTAATTCGTAAAGCAGGTCCGAACCCCTGCTTGGAACCTCACGCCTTCCCCCTCCCCCTCCTCCGAAAAAGATATCGAATATGCCCCCTCCACCCCTTCCGCGTCCTCCCATACCTCCCATACCGATATCACGGAAAAGGTCTTCGAAATCCACACCTCTGAAAATATCCTCCTGTGAATATCTCTGATCAATACCAGCGTGTCCGAACTGGTCATACTGCTGCCTTTTGCTCTGGTCTGATAACACTGCGTAAGCTTCGGATATTTCCTTGAACTTCTCCTCAGCATCGGGTGATTTGTTCTTATCCGGATGGTATTGCATCGCCAACTTACGATATGCTGATTTTATATCATCTGCTGACGCTTTTTTATCCACACCAAGGATTTCATAATAGTCACGTTTAGTAGCCATAATTTATAAAAACCAATATCTATTTTTTTGTCTAAATGTCTTTGCATTAAAATATAAGTTGTGGTTTTCAGATTCACACAATTTTCACACCCTCATTTATAAACAGGTGAATCGAATGAATATTCGATACTTAGACTAAGGAATATTATGTATATTAGAATAAATATATTTTTTATGACTCTTTCCGGGTCAATAAGGATTCCCCGGGCAGCGAGGTAAGGCAATGAAACCCATACGCTTGCCGAAACTTAGTCTTTTAGCCAAATTTACCATAATCAGCTTTCTCATAACCGCTGCCATTGCCATTGCCCTTGGATGGGGCATCCAGCAGCAAATGGAACAAAATGCACTTTCGCAAGCAACTGACAACACTGCTGACCATGTTTCCACTATTCTTAACCAGAAGCTGCACCAGGCGGATTTCAAAGGACCTCTTGATCCTGCCAGATATGAACAGATTGATTCACTGATTCGGGAGAATGTACTCAATAAACATGTTGTCCGGGTAAAAATATGGAGCCGGGACGGTCTGCTTCTCTACTCGGATGAGAAAGAACAAATAGGGCAGCGTTTCCCTGATGATGTAGAACTCCAGGAGGCTCTTTCCGGCAAGATCGTAAGTGTTGTTTCTCCGGAAAAGGAAGAAAACATAGAAGAACGAGAACAGTATGGAAGGGTTTTCGAAGTGATCATCCCCCTGTTGCCCGCGGATTCCAATCAGGTGGCTGGAGCTTACGAAATATATCAGGATATGGACGTACTTGAGCCTGGCATTGCCCAGATGCGTTACTTTGTATGGGTCAGCATCGGTCTTGGATTCCTTATCCTTTACGGCTCTTTATATGCTTTCGTACGCAACGCCTCAAAGGAACTTATCCACCGCAGCAAGGAGAATGAGAGACTCTACGAAGAGACAAAGATCCAACTGGCTGAACGCCAGCGTGCTGAGAAAGAACTCATCAAGCGCACAACACAACTGGAATCAGCCAACAAAGAGCTCGAAGCGTTCAGTTATTCAGTTTCCCATGACCTGAGAGCGCCGCTGCGGGCAATCGACGGTTTTTCCCGCGTTTTGTTGGAGGAATATACAGATAAACTCGATGATGAAGGCAAACGATATTTGAATATAGTCAGGGATAACACACAGAAAATGGGACAACTTATCGAGGACCTTCTCGCCCTGTCCCGTTTGGGGCGAAAAGAGATGCAGATATCCACGATAGATATGGCAAAACTTGCAAAAACTGTGTATGATGAGCTCATAGACGCAAACCCCGGACGAAATATCCAGCTTGAAATTAAAACACTTCCACCTGCAAGTGGAGACCAGGCAATGATCCATCAGGTTTTTGTTAATCTTATTTCAAACGCCATTAAATTCACGAAATTCAAAGAAAATGCTATAATTGAGATCGGCAGCATTACCCGAATGAATGAAAATGTCTACTATGTCAAAGACAACGGTGTTGGGTTTGATATGCAGTATTTAAATAAGCTGTTCGGGGTCTTCCAGAGACTGCACAGCGCCGAGGATTTCGACGGGACCGGAGTAGGCCTTGCCATAGTCCAGCGTATTATCAACAGGCATGGAGGAAAGGTATGGGCTGAGGGAAAAATCAACGAAGGCGCAACATTTTATTTTAATCTTTCAGAAGGAGGAATGAAAAAATGACAAATATAAGTGAAGTGGAAATCCTTTTAGTAGAGGATAACCCGAATGATGCTGAGCTTGCACTAAGGGCTCTTAAGAAAAATAATCTTGCCAACAAGATACATCATGTGAAAGATGGAGCAGAAGCCCTTGATTTTATTTATTGCACCGGGGCTTATGCAGGACGCAACATGATGAAAAAGCCAAAAGTGATATTTCTCGACCTGAAGCTTCCAAAAGTGGATGGCCTGGAGATTCTACATAAGGTTAAGTCTGATCAGAGGACAAAGACAATACCGATTGTGGTATTGACATCTTCTCATGAGGAGAGGGATCTTGTTGAGAGTTATCAATTTGGCGTGAATAGCTACATAGTCAAGCCAGTGGAATTTGATAAATTCGCCAATGCGGTTGCACAACTGGGAATGTACTGGATGTTACTGAATAAACAACCTTAATGAACCATACTATTGAAAATAACCTATGAAAAATGAGCTTCGGATACTGATACTCGAAGATGATAAAGCAGATGCCGAGTTGATAGAACACGAACTGAGAAAAGCAAACATCATTTTCAGGTCGCAACGTGTACAGACAAGAGACGCTTTCCGGAAGAAGCTTTTCGATTTTGAGCCTGACCTCATACTGGCGGATTATACACTTCCGGCCTTCGATGGATCTTCCGCATTGCGGATGGTTAAAGAAAAAAATCCTGATGTGCCCTTCATTTTTGTTTCAGGGACAATAGGCGAGGATTTTGCGATCGAATCACTAAAGAGCGGTGCAACAGATTATGTACTTAAGGATCGCTTGAGCCGCCTTGTTCCTGCAGTGGACCGGGCTTTATCTGAGGCAAAAGAAAAGATCGAATACAGAAAAGCCCGAAAAGCATTGGAGGAATCCGAGCTGAGGTTCCGTTCCGTGGTAGAGTCAGCCAATGATGCGATTATTTTGACTGATGGCAAGAATGACATTATCTCATGGAATAATGGCGCTGCGACAATATTTGGCTATCTGGAAGAAGAAGTCCTGGGCAAATCCCTGCAACATATCATGCCATGGCAGGATGAGAATGAGAAAAAGATGTTGTATTCTGCTCTTTCGGACAAGTCCGGCATAATAGGAAAAACGATTGAAACATACGGGTTGAGAAAGGATGACAGTAAAATTCCGCTGGAAATTTCAATTGCCACATGGAATACCGGGGATCAAACATTTTATAGTGTGATCATGCGCGACATCACCGAGCGCAAGAAGGCAGAGGATTTATTAAAAGAAAATGCCAGGGCTGAACTTTACGGGTTTATTGTAAGTGCACTGCCTGTTTTTGCAAGGGGTGTCCCCTCCCAGGTGAGAAATAATCTTGTGAAAAACTTTGCCGAGCGTTTCGAGAATAATATCAGACCGAGGTTTCAGGAGGAAATGAAACGGCTGGGGTATGGCCAAAAGGTGGAGTGTAACAGCATTGAGGACACACATAAAATCCTTGAAATTTATCTGTCATGGCTTGCAGGATTATTTTCCAGCTTTGGTGTACAGGTAAGAAAAAAATTCCATAACGCCAATAGTTCCCTTGAATTATTGAATTGCCCCTGGAGATGCGAGGCAAGAGGTAATCCGATATTCTGCTTAATCTGCCGGACAATCGTGATGCGAAGCTTTATCTGGACATCCTTTAAAGGAAGTGCCAACCAGAATTCCAGCATAGCGGATGGTTCAAAGATATGTGTTTTTGAAATTCATGTAAAATCCGGGGAGATATGATTGAATTTATTAAAAAATATTGAGGTATAATTATGAATAAAACGATGGAACGAATTAAGACAGGGATATCAGAACTTGATAACATCCTTGGCGGCTTTCCGACAGGTAAAACAATTCTTGTCACGGGGGATCCTGGAACGGGCAAGACCATATTCGGGATGGAGTTTGCAAAATCATGTTGTGAGCAGGGGATAAAGACCGCCTATATATCAACTGAGGAGAACGCCTGCGATCTTCGTCTCCAGGGGGAATCCTTCGGATGGGCTCTTGAAAGTTTTGAGGAGAAAGGCATATTAAAATTCATAGATATAACCGGAAAGAGGGTAGCAGAGATAGAGTCTGCATTAAGCATCAGCATGGATGCCCAAAAAGGCAATTTTGAGGATCTGATTGATAATTTGCCGGAAGGCACAAGGGTACTTATCATAGATAGTCTTGGAAACCATACTTCCAACCTCATGTCATTTGAGTTCAGGGACAGGTTCGATCTTCTTGTCCACAACCTGGCCATTAAGGGAATTACGGCAATGATTATCCTTGACAGTGTTACATCAAAGGAATTCAACGATATCGCTCTTTTCTCAGCATACGGCGCAATCCAGCTTATGAAAAGGGAAAACCCGTACACAGATCGAAGAGAAAGGGTCATGGATATCGTAAAGATGAGGAATACAAAGACACCAATACAGCTTATTACATATGAAATTGGCTCAAAGGGTATCGAGCTTATTTCAGCCAGTGATGTCCCTCCGGAACCTTGAGCACTCCGAAAGTTGAAACCACAAAGAACACAGAGAGCGCAGAGATTTTTAAACATGTCTCTGTGTTCTCTGTGACCTCTGTGGTTCATTCGGAAACGTAATATTGATTCACACTTTTTTCACACGTTAGTTTATTTGCAACACACAACGCTATTTAAAGAGAATGAAATTATTATACTGTTTTGAAAGCTGAATGAGTTTACGATGACATGAAAGCCCTTACAAATGAAATGGCAGATGTTGGTGTTGGCACACTGATAGTTTTCATTGCAATGGTATTAGTTGCAGCTGTGGCGGCAATTGTGTTGATTTATTCAACAGGAGAGCTCCACCAGAAAGCAATAATTACATCTAAAGATGCTACTGCGACAATTGCAACAAATTTTCAAATCGAAAACGTGGTTGGAGACAGGGTAAACTCTACTATGCCAGGCCTTCAACCTGGTATTCAATCTTTGTTAATTCGAATCAAACCAGAGGTGGGGACTGAATCGATGGATTTAAGGCAAATAATGATAATCTTAAACGAACATCAGTTTTTGAATTATTCAAATAATAGTGATAGGGTAAATGCATTTGGCGCATCCATCATACGCGATATTGATGGATCTTTTACTGCGAATTATCCAGTTCTTAACAGTGGAGATTTAGTCGATATTAACGTTCATGCTCTCAATTATACAAATCCAATTCTTGTTCCAAGACAAACTATCTCATTATATATTAACCAGGAACGTGGGGCATCTATACACCTTGAAATAACCGCACCATACTCTTTTGGAATAGATAGATATGTGAAGCTTTATCCATGATCTATACGACTATCGGTATCCTTTCCCCGCATTCCGGGCATTTCCCATCCTTTATCTTAACAGCGCCCACCCTGAATCCCAGGCGGTCAATAAGCAAGGCATTGCACTTCGGACAATAAGTATTCTCATACTTATGCCCCCCAACATTTCCCAGGTACACGAACCT
>CABMCA010000021.1 GCA_902384525.1 uncultured archaeon | reverse complement strand
CAAGCCCCTCGTAAACTTCATTTACATCTGCTATGGTAAAATCCAGTTTTTTTCCTTTTACGATCTTATTCATATATTACAGCTCCATTTTATTCAAGTTAAACTGATTTGAAAACTAACTCGTACGAACGAATTTATACAGCCGGAGTTCGTCCG
This sequence comes from uncultured archaeon, assembly GCA_902384525.1. Taxonomy (GTDB): domain Archaea; phylum Halobacteriota; class Methanosarcinia; order Methanosarcinales; family Methanoperedenaceae; genus Methanoperedens. The sequence goes on along the minus strand of CABMCA010000021.1, from coordinate 3,804 downwards.
TGTTCGTTTTTGTTCGTGGTTAATATGTTTTGGGAGTTCATCCAGCACTTCGGGTCAGGCGCAAGCATATCCCCGCATTCGTAATAGGCTGTAGCCCTGCATCCCCAGCACACAGGATTGTGTTCACAGCTTCCGCAATGCCCCTGCATATTCCCGGGATCCCTGATATGGGTAAAAAGCAGTTCATTCTTATATTGTTCCACTATTTGTTCCAATGAAGAAACGAGAATATTCCCGAATCCTTTCCTGATAACCGAACATGGAGTAACATCCCCGTCCACGGTCACACAGATCATCCCGCCGCAATAGAATTTATTTGTATCCATTGAACCCATGGAAAAGGTGGAATCATGGTAATTCACTTCATCACGTGTACTGCATGCTTTTTTTATCTCCCTGACACCGGGAATCCATTCCTGATGTCCTTCTGCAAGTCCTGCCACGCACATCTGGGTAAGGCAAGTCCTTATTCCCCATTCCCTGAAAAAATAGTTTATTGTTTTATCAACATCCCCGCCTCCCACAAGTTTTGTGAATGTTATACAGTTAATTATGTTATCCTTTCCAAGAGCCCGGATATTGTCTAGCCCTTTCAGGATCGAAGCTATCTTTTTTCCCGGATCGCCCGTATGCAGTTTCCCATATATTCCCTCATCCAGGCTGTCAAGATGAACTGAAATAAAACCCCCTTCTGAAATCTCAACAGCCTTCCTGGCCACATCATTATTCTCAAGCGGCATCCCGCTTGTCCAGATATTGTTCGTCAATCCGCTATCCCTGGCATACTTCATTAACTCATACCAGTCACTCCTCATAAGCGGGTCGCCTCCCAGCCAGTCTATGGCTTTTACGTCCATTTTGGCCGCTGAATCCAGGACTTCAATTATATTTTTTCCCGGAAGCTCCTTCATGGGAGCATCGGAAGCTGATGCATAGCAATAGAGGCAGCCCTGGGAACAGGTAAGATTGGATTCGATCTGGACAGAATATACTTTTTCCTCCTCAAAATATCTTATGGCTTCTTCGTGATCCGGGTGCAGGCAACCGCAGCTTATTATGGAATCATTTTTCATGAATATAACCCTCAACTTGAATTCTATCTAATCATTCAATCTGTCAGCTATATATAATTTGTTTTAAGGACGGGAAATTTATCTGATCCGGATATACACTATGTTTATTAACACCATAGATTATATTTTGATAAACCAGGTAGTTTGCCCAAACCAATGGCATCAAAATGTGGATCGTGACAAAAATGATTTTATATAGTTATAGAGGCCTATCTCTCAGAATAGCTTTTGTAATAATGGGGCTGATATTCTTGGCAGGTGGTGCAAGTGCTGTAATATATACTGTATGCTCCGGTGGGTGCAATTTTACGAGGATCCAGGATGCTATATATTATGCAAATACAACGGATGGGGATACGATACTGGTTTACAATGATACTATTGAGAACGTGAATGTTAACAAAAGTCTTACTCTTCGTGGTATTTATAATGGCCACAGACCGCCCGCGGTGGTTGCCCAGAAGAATGGGTCATCTATCACACTTTCCGCAGATGGGATTACTATAGATGGGTTTATTATAATTAACTCAGGGGTAAATGAGGAAGGAGACGACTCCGGAGGAGTCTACATAACTTCAAATAATAATAGCATTTTAAATAATTCTATCGGTTTCAGCGTAAACGGCAATATATACAGCAATATCAACGGGATCTATATCAGTTCTTCGTACAACAACACTATTATAAACAACAGTATCAACAACAACCAGTTTGGCATATACATTAAATATTCCAGCCAGAACCTTATCGCGAATAACACTTTTACATATGATGGCATCTTTGTTAACAATGCATATCAGAATATTGTGACAGGCAATACAGTAAACGGCAAACCGCTTCTTTATTATGAAAATGATTCTGATAAGGAAATTAAAAATGCAGGGCAGGTTATCCTTGTGAATGATACTAATTTCACACTGGAAAACCTGGACTTATCTGATACAACCATTGGTGCAGAACTCTGGAATACCAGCCTGAGCACAGTCGCAAATAACAGTTTTAGTGACAATTACTGTGGAATCTTCCTGAGCAATTATTCCAGCCTGAACAATATCACAAATAACACTTTTACAAATGATGGCATGTTTGTTTATAGTTCATATCAAAACAATGTGACAAACAATACAGTGAACGGAAAACCTCTTGTTTATCTTGAAAACCTCGAAAATGTCTCTTATCTGGAAGCTGCAAATGCCGGGCAGGTTATCCTTGTGAATGATATAAATATCACACTGGAAAACCTGAACTTATCCAATACTTTCGTCGGTGTGGAACTGTGGGGTACCAGTCAAAGCACAGTCGCAAATAACAGTCTTAATAGCAATAAAAGAGGTATCTACCTGAACAACTTATCCAATAACGATATCATTCAAGGAAACACCGCCAGCAACAATGCGGACGGCATGTTTTTCGACTCTTTTGCCACTTCCTTTTCCACGTTCAATAATATCATCTCTAATAATACCGCCTGCAATAATTCTAATGGCGTTTACCTTCAAAATTCCAACAATAATATCGTAACAAACAATATTAGGCACAATCCTAAAATCTAGTGATTTGTTGTTTTCTACCAATAAAAAAGAAAAAACTCTGGTAACAAATCCCCTCCCTAAACCACAATCATCGAGAATGTAACCATTTTTGAAGTAAAAGACAAGAATAATTAAAAATATAAGGAAAATTATGCCTTACAACAAGCACAAATCGATAGGCACTGCTATCACAGCAAAAAAATAAGAAAATATATTTCAACAACTCATAAAAGGTATAAAAGCCATAAACCGTTCAATGAGTGTTGGTTTTTGCTCATTAAACATTCCGGCCCTTTTCATCGAAGAAAGTTGAAGTTGGTTAATAATCCCGATATCAGTCCTGAATTGTTTTTTCCTATGAGTCTTAAGACTTGTTGAATAATAGTTTTCAATTGAATTATTAGTAGCAGGAGCCTCCTCAACGAAGTGGAACATTATAAGATTCTTCCAATGTTTCTTTATCATTTTCAGTCTTGTTTGAACACTTATATCAAACGAACTTAATTCATTAAACAGATCATTAAAATTTTTTTCTGCTTTATCAAGGCTATTGATTTCAAGATTTTCTTTTTTCCGTCTGCGAGAAAGCTCTAATTCATGAACAAATCTATAGAATTCATTTTTTACCTTGTTTATCCAGGCTTTATAGACAACTTCATTTTTGATTATTTCTCTCTCTTCCAATTCAAGCTGAGCAAGCCTCTCGATTTCCTTTTCACGATTATAAAAAATGTTCAACAACCTGTATTTGACAAGTTCTTGTGAGATCGAAGTTTTTCTCGGAAAATCGTTGACTATAAGCTTATTCAGATGCAGGAGACAATATTGATGCAATAATTTATCCCCAAAAACGTCTTCCAATATTTTTGGATAACTTGTTCCAAAATCTGTGACTATGAATATCGGTTTTGACGTATCAAGGTTTGAAATCAAGAATTGTTTTATTGTATCGGGACTTTTATCGTCTAAAAGTTCCTCTCCTATCTTTTGTTTGGTCTTGGCATCAAGTAGTGATAGACGGAATTTCTGGCATCGACCTTCCTTAGGGAACTGTTCATCATAATGAACAATATAACTAGCTTTTAATTGTGGGATTTCTACATGTTCCATCATTTTATTGAAGTCTCTGAAAACAGTGCCTTTGGATCTTGAAAAAATGAGTTCCATTATACTTGAGATCGATTGATATGAAACATGAT
>CABMCA010000020.1 GCA_902384525.1 uncultured archaeon | reverse complement strand
TACCTAACGGCCGTTATTTAGCGACATGCAATTGAAAATAGAATAAACCGGGCTAGACGCGGGGTGTTTGCTTGAAAAACCTGTAATTGAAAATCCACTTTAATGATATTTACCTAACGGCCGTTATTTAGCGACATGCAATTGAAAATACAGAATAAACGGGGGAAGACGCGGGGTGTTTGCATGAAACCGAATATCCACTTCACTGATCTTTGCTTATACAATAATTGACCGTTAGGATGGGGGATGGATTTTCTCAAAAAATAAATAAAAGTATAGAGAATTTTGAAAAACCCACCTTAACCGAAATATTTAATACATAATAACTATATTTAGTATATTATGACATCATTCATAGATTTTGCATTTAGAGAAGAGTATGAACGAGTAAGGATTTTGGGAGATAAGCTATCCGAGATTGAAAAATTGATCAACTGGGAAGCCTTCCAACCGATAGTAGCAGATATGTATGATAATAAAACCGAGAAAGGTGGACGCCCAAATGTCAATGAAATCATAATGATAAAAATCTTGATTTTACAAGAGTGGCATGGTTTATCAGATCCAGAACTTGAAAGACAAATCACCTACAGGATATCCTTTCGTAAGTTCTTGGGCTTCCCTGCTACCATACCAGATTACTCAACCGTATGGATTTTTCGGGAACGACTAAGCAAATGCGGTAAAGATAAGAAAATCTGGCAAGAATTGCAGCGACAGCTTGATGCAAAAGGACTAAAAGTAAAGAAAGGAGTGATTCAGGACGCAACATTCATTACCTCAGATCCCGGGCATGCAAAAGCAGATAAACCACGTGGAGATCAAGCTAAAACAAGAAGAAGCAAAGATGGGACGTGGACGAAAAAGAACAATAAATCATTTTTTGGATATAAACTTCACTCGAAGGAAGATACTGATTATGGGCTCATTAGAGAAATCGAAACAACTACTGCTTCCGTTCATGACAGTCAAGTAGATCTGTCAAAACCAGGTGAAGTTGCTTACAGAGATAAAGGGTATTTTGGGGCTGCTTCGAAAGGACATAGTGCAACTATGAAAAGATCAGTTAGGGGACATCCTATTGGTATCAGTGATATTCTGCGAAATAAAAGAATCAGTAAGAAAAGAGCCCCTGGAGAAAGACCTTATGCAGTGATAAAAAATGTGTTTAAATCAAGTCATGTTATGGTGACTACGGTTGCCAGGACTTCTGTAAAAATGGTCTTTGCATCATTTGGATTTAATTTATATCAACTGTTAACCCTCAAGAAAAAAGGAGTCTATTAGCGGTAGCTGTCAATGAAAAACAAAAAAATACAGGAAAAATATAGGAAAAACTCAGGTAGATTACAGTACTTTTGGACTATTTGATAATTTTTTACGAAGTTTGGGGAAACCGGGGGTTATTCGAAATCCTCTATAATTAGAATGGATATAGAACCGTAAGCTATAAACAGATTTGATAAAATATATTTTTCAATCTCAGATTTAAAAAATACGCTATTAAAGCGAAGACACCCAAAATTGTACCAATGTTGAGATACCACTGAAACCATAATGGTAATGCTTGGAATTGTTCATAAAATAGTTGCCAAAGTAACATTGAATTCAAAAAAATTCCAACTCTGCCTATGTGACCTTGACGGATTTCAACTATTCCAGCGATAAGTAAAACAATAAGAGCAAGATAAGAAACTGATTTAGGTAAGAAAATCAGGCTTCCAATCATAAACGGTTCTGTCATAGATTTATTAACTATATTTCAGATAGATATATGTTGTTTTAACTGGTCTGTCTTTCTTAAAATGCGTAACAAAAATTTATGCGCCATTTTTTCGGGAATTTCAATTCAATTCTTATTTGATTCAGTTAGTCTATTGTATTATGTTTTAATCTCAACCATCAAAACGCAACTTATATAAATGTTTGAATTTATAAGAAAATTGATGAATCTTAAAGGAAAAGATTATTTTTATATTATGCATCTGAGTTATGGCAGGAATTATAAGAGGGAGCTTCTCTGGAATTATGCAAAGGAGAATAAGATTATTGGTCTTGACCTACCAAATATAGTGAATGGGGACTGGAATAAGGAAAAAGAGTCAGCAAGAGAGAGAGGAATTTCTGGAATCTGGGAGAAACAGTTTGATATATGGTATAATGACATGGGAAAAGGCGACATTGTAATGATATTGGCTGGTTGGAAATCGATTTTAGGAGTTGCAGAAATTGATGACAACTATCCTGAATACAATCAAGAATTTAGTGTAAAAGAAAAATTTTTCGAACACATCAGGAGAGTTAATTGGATAAAGAAATATGATTTCGACGAAGTACCGTGCCAAGTAAAAGGATTCTACAATACGTTAAGAAAGGTAGAACGAGGCTCAAAGTGGTGGACAAGTTTGGCGAACATAGAGCTCCCATAAATTATCACCAAACGAATTCTTAGGCTCTATCGAGCAAAAGAGTTGATAGAACTATAAATCTTATTATTGAAATAAAAAAGTTTAGTTTCCAACACAAATTTTAAGTTTGAAGAGTCAATGATAAGAAACCAAATATGGCTAAAAAAACTATTAATGTTAAATGTGAACGATGCGGGCAAGATAATGAGATATTAATAAAAGTAATAATTGTTAGCTATTTGAAAAAACAGCCAATTCCTGGCTTTGCTTTGGAAGAGAAGCAATCGCTTACATGTAAATTTTGTGAGGCTCGTTTAAAGAAACCTGAATGTGTCTCTTAATCTGATTGGTTTTTTGATTGGTTTTGTGTTGCACCAGTACGTCCGATTTAGCCTAGTTCCGAACGATCTACTCTGAAATCTTCGATTTAAGATCAACTAAAATATTTATTTTTCATCACACAAAGAAAAATGGAACCTCTATACCCTTGTTTTTGTAAAAACGCTATCAAAAACCACTCAATCATAAGATTTTATTGATAGTCACTTCTCTTTCCCCCGTATATTTTTCCAAGAAAACAATAAAAAATCAGGTAACTCTCAGTCGGTCATGAAGATCTTTCGTTCTATTTTCCATAAATTCCCGTAATGACTTCATAAAATAATCCACCGTGATATTGAATAATAATCTGTATCCATCTTTAATGACTATTTCTATTGCATCGCTAATAGCTGATTTTAGCTTGTATGAGTCAATCTCGATAATCAACTTCAATAAACTCTCAATATTGTATAAGAGACATTGAATCAGAAAAAACAATGACCTTGCGACAGGAGATTTGGAACAAGTTCGTATCTTGAATGCGTTTTTAACTCGATATCCTGTCTCTATGTTCCAACGTTTTCGATACTCTTCGGGAATTTTTTTGAGAAAATCTGATGCATTATTTACCGTGAGATTTGTTGCAAACAAGTGATATTCATTGTTCCCCTTATCCTTTTTGGAGTTTGGATCATATTTTGGATTGAGAATGGCTACTATAATGAATTTTTTACCTCCTTTTTCGAATTGATAATCAAAGAATGTCGATGTTTGCCCGAATTTCTTTTTATGTTCGAGGAGTATAGCGTTGATTTTTTTATTGGATTTCGCTGCAATTACAAAATATTTATTCAATCGTTGAAGAGTGGAAATTGTTGGATTATTAAAAAACTCCCTGTCCATAAACAACGTTCTGAGATTTATTTCCATTGCTTTTAATCTCTGCATCATGGATTCCATTAGTATTGGATAATTCTTTGCTAATCCATTGATGTCAATGACATCGAGAGTCAATTTTACATCACCAATTATATCCAGTGAACAAAATGAATATCCCCAGGATGTTCCATTTTTCGGTTTTATACCTCTTATTCCCGGTGTATTTTTATCACCATAATAGGGGATGTCATGAAAATCAATCGCAGCATCTTGATATGTTCCTTTTAAATTTGCATGTTGAATTATTTCAGTATTGATCAGTCTGAATGAAGACATCAGGTAATCAATAGAGTTTGAATTTATGTAGTCGTGAATCGAATCGGCAGAAGGCACATTTTTATTATGAGTCTTTATTCTAAGGTCGTTGCTTGCTGATTCTATTGAATTTGTTGTCGAAGTTGCGGCACGTAGCAATACGTTCAATGTGTCTTGAAAACTGTACTCTGCATTTTCAGGTATATTTATTATTCTTGACTTACCAAATAGTTCTGAGGTAAAAGCCAAGAGATTGGTTATTTGTATTTCCGGTACAAGCCTCATTTTATTATCCCCTCTATATTTTTAGATGGGATAATATCATAATTATATTTTATGGTTGATTTATGGTTAATGGCTGAATATGACTTTTTGTTCGGAAGTCAGGGTATTCGGAAGTACTGTGCCGAATAAGAAGGAGCAATTACTTGCTCCCTCTCTTCTAAGAACCGTACGTGAAACTTTCGCTTCATACGGCTCAAGCATTTTATAACCCTTTAATCGGGCAGCAGTTATTT
>CABMCA010000019.1 GCA_902384525.1 uncultured archaeon | reverse complement strand
TTACAATAGCATAAGAGTTTGCCAACATAATTTTTACCTTTACATATTGTAACTATTACACTGGATTTACTGCAATCATAAAAAACAGTTAAATTTATAAATCAAACTTATGAATTGGTAACTACCATATTTGTGTTGAGTACGATTATTATTTCGCTTCCTATTCAAAAATTTTTTCATGTTATTCACTCCATGCAAAAAACAATCCCAAAACAGCAGCAATAGGCATCTTTCTGATAAAAGCCATTCCAGGGCTCTCGCCATTCATATAATCCAGCGAGCCATGTATCCTTCCGTTATACCAATTCATGAAATCCTGCAATGAACCGAACCTCCACCTATGCTTATCGTATTCGTACCAGAATCGCTCCAGCTTCCCATTAGTCTGTGGATTATTCCTTCTTGAAGGGATAAACCTGATAGACTGTGACGCGAGATATTTCTCAAATTCAGATGTTCCTTCATTTTTATTGGAATAAAACTGTGTCCCACGATCTGTATTGACATGTCTTATCAATATATTACTTTCAAACGCAGTGGCCTGTGCAATCTTGAAAGTCTCGATACTATGTTCACTGGTAGCCTCTTTGAACTCGCCTCCTGAGAGTGCATATCTCGAGGCATCGTCCAGCCACACGATTGCATGAGGATGCGATTCGGACGTTCTATGCCAATCACCATGAACAAGACTGCCTGAACGATTTATTTGGTACCGGCACCGTTTACGCTTTTTCTGTTTCTTTGGGTCCGGAATGGTCAAATTATTGTCTAGAAAATACTTGCTTATCTTATTGTGTGGAATTTTATGACCTTTGGCTTTCAAATCATAATAGAGCAGCCTGACACCAACTCGTTTTTCATCCCATTCCTTTCTTATTGTCTCTTTATCGTTATCTGAAAGTTCTGTTCTGGGTCGCCGTGTTGAGATCAAACGGGGGATAGCTCCTGTATCTTTGTACTCTTTCCTTAATTGTTGAACTCTTCGTTGTGAAATTTTATACATTAATGAAATACTCTTTGTAGTTTCGTCTTTCAGCATCTCCATATGCCGAATTATCCATTTAATGTTTTTATCGGTTAGTTTGACCATCGGCTCGCATGAAGCCGAACGAAATAATATCCGTACTCTACAACCTGAATGATATTGCACTGCCAAAGGCTATTTATCTTATAATAAAGAATAGGGGAAGGCTGATAAGACAAGTAATATGTGGAATTTACGATATTTTGTCTTAAAATTGTAGCTTAAAATTTGGAGTTGTGAAATTAATGAGGACCGTTTGTTTTGTCCAGCAGGATCCAAGTATCTATTTATACATGCAGGCAAAGGCTTTAAGAGAAACAAAAAAATATAAACTATTGCTGATATGTGAAAAATGTAATTATACTTTATTAGAAAACATATTCGATGAGATCATATTTTATGGATTCCTAAAAAATAAAGACAATAATTTTCTTTCCAGAAGCTGTAACTATGCGTTTAATAAAATATTTAATTATGGAGAAAAAAAATTAAAAAGAATCATTAATACCGTTGATGTTGATATATTTCATGCACATGCAGAACCCAATAATATTCCCAGGGTTGTTATTGAAAATTCAAATAAACCTTCAGCTTTTTCCGGGCAGGATTTTACAGGGATTTCTTCAGGAATCGAGAATCTGGATACGAGAACGAGGGAGAACGAAAAATATTGCTTCGAGCACGCCGACGGTATCTGCCATAAAGGACCCCCGTTTGAGATAGATTATTACAGGCAGCATGGCTACAGAATAAATTGCCCGGAAATTCAGTGGCCGGGATGCTGTGATCCGGAACTTTTCACTGATTTGAATACAAAAAAATTATCGAAGGACGATGGTGAGATGCATTTAGTTTATCCAGGCAGCGTTTCATCTGACCCAAAATATAAATATAAAGATCCCATTCCGCTAGCAAATGAGTTAGCAAAACAAAGGATCCACCTGCACATATATCCAACTAGTTCCTTAGAATATAATATGAACTCAAAAGAATATTTAGAATTGAGTCAACAAGAACGGTATTTTCATTTTCATAAGCATGTTCCATACAATGAGTTGAGCAAAGAGATATCAAAGTATGATTGGGGAACTATAATATCAAAGAATATCCCGGGTAAACGCTTAATCGAAGAAAAGCTAAAAGTAGGAATGGCAACTAAATTGTTCAGCTATATGGAAGCGGGCATTCCAATTATAGTTAGTGATCATCTTTTACCTATGAAAGCTTTTGTTGAAGAAAATAAAATTGGTTTTTCAGTAAAGGATGATGAGATAAATAAAATTGGAGAAATGATTAAAAGTTATGATATTAATGAATTGAAGAAAAATATTTTAAGGGGGAGGGAGATATGGTCATCAAATAATCAAGTAAAAACTCTTGAGAAATTTTATAAGATAATTATAGAAAAATCAGGAGCAAGAAATTAACATACATTATATACCTGAACAGATAGACTTTTCCCCCCTACATTCTTCAATCGTACACTCTCAATAACTCAATTTCACATTCTATCAACCGTTTTTTCTCACAAAACCAAACCGAAATATTTATTTCTTTGTAGGGG
>CABMCA010000018.1 GCA_902384525.1 uncultured archaeon | reverse complement strand
TTCTTTTGTAGCTTTTGTCAAATTAGAAGTTAGAAGATTGAAGGAACATATTTCATGGTATGAGCAGAAAGCTGTTTTTGGTAGATACGCAGTTACTAATTACCTAAAAGCAAACGCGTAAGTCCTATATTAGATAAATGGCAAAAAACGCTTGATGAAGAAAAGAGACTTCTTGAAGAAGAAAGCAGTCTTATTAGTGATTTCGCAGGATCAACAGTTAATCTTGATGGGGATGCTAAAAGATATGGTGAAAGCGCATTAAAAAATCTTCGAGAATCGCACAGATATGCAGCATCATCGTTAGATAATTATAATCGGGCAATTGAAAGCTTAAGAATGAATTACAAGACTCTCGATGAAAGATATTACCGCCAATATGAACAATATTTAACGGCCGCGGATTCTGATGCTACAAAATCTGGATTATATACTGATAAAACAAACGATGACATGAAAAAATTGGAGGCTCTACAATAATATTTAATGGTTCAATAATTGAAATAAAATATCCTATTTTGGACAATTAAAAAAATTTGATTGAAAGATATAAAGAGGTGAATATGGAACAAAAATATTTCGGTTTAACTAAGAAGCAGTTTCTGAGGATGGCTGACAATCTCGGCAAGTCTTAAAATGGCATTTAGGACAAGTATAATAGATTATTTCAGCAAATACGGATTTTATAGCATGAGATTCTTAATTTTTCGTAAATATTAGCCGCAAATAAACGATTGTGGTGTATGGATTGCGATGGAACGCGGATTGCATGGATGCATGCGGATAAAAGTTATCCGTGAAAATCCGTCTAATCCGTGTGCTAATTCGCTTTTGCTGCTCTTCTTCATACTTGCGATTATTCCATGATTTGACTATAATTATCTTCCCCCTACTTCCTCCCCACTCCCATCCTCATCTTAACATCCTCTACATCCCAATCCTTCACAAGCTCGCCCTCTACCTCAACCTCAGGGCCTATTGCCAGTGTTTTCGCACGCACTTCACCAGCTATGAAAGCCTTCATTTCAAGAACAAGTACTGCAACCCTTTCATCCTTGATCTCCACTGCTGCCCTGATCTCTTCTTCTACTGCAAGGTCAAGCTCTTTTCGCATATCCTGGATCCTGCGGATAACTTCGCGTGAGTAGCCTTCGGATTCAATTTCCCGCGTAAGTTCAGTGTCCACATATACGTCCCCTGCTGAGAATCCCGCTGCTGCAATGGCAGGCGGGATCAGGTCTTTGAAAGTCACCATATCGGCGGTGATGGTCCCGGCCTTCAGTTCGAAACTTCCGGTTTCCAGAATGGATTTTTTTATTGCCCTGCCGTCTGCCGTCTTTAATTCGGCAATGACTTTTCCCGCATCTTTCTTAAAAGCAGGACCAAGAGCTGCATGATTGGGCAGGACTTCAACGCCAAGCTCATCGAAAGTTTCACCGGTCTTTAATAAGACGATCTCCTTGGCATTTGTCTGTTCCTTCAATACGGTTTCAAGGCTCAAAACAGCTTCATTTACGATTTCATTCTTTGGCGCAACCACTATTCTTTTAACAGGCCATCTCAATTTGCGTTTGAGTTTTTGCCGTGCATTCGATGATGCTTCAACGATTTCCCTTATGATATCCATCCTTTTCTCAAGTTCAATATCAATAAATTTCTCATCCGGCCCCTGCCAATCGCACATGTGAACGCTTTCAGGAGCATCCGGATGGATATTTCGCACAAGGTTCCCGTACATTTCTTCAGTTATATGAGGTGCAAACGGGGCCAGCACTTTTGTCAATGTGACAAGAACTTCATATAAAGTATAATATGCTGCCAGTTTGTCAGGGTCATTTGCCTCAGTCCATGTCCGTGGCCTTATAAGCTGGATATACCAGCGGGAAAGGTCTTCAAGGATGAATTCCGATATTGGCCGCGTGGCTTTATGAAGATTGTACTCGGACATTGCAGTTTCAACCTTTTTGATCAGGCTCTGTACTCTTGACAATATCCATTTGTCCTCAACCCGAAGCGGCAGGGTGGCAAGACGCTCTTTTATATCAACCGGATTGAAATTATCAAGGATCATATAGGGCAGCGGGAACCGATATACATTCCAGAGGATGTTGAGCATCCTGTTAATTGTACCGACTTCTTACCAGATAAATTTCAGGTCATCCCAGGGCGCATTCTGTGAAAGCACATACAGACGAAGAGATTCTGCCCCATATTTGTTAATAACATCATCAGGAGAAACCACATTGCCAAGACTCTTTGACATCTTCTTCCCTTCTGTGTCCAGGGTAAAACCATGCATCAGGACGCTCTTATAAGGCGCTTTCCCGAAAGAGACCATGCTTGCTCCCATCTGGGAATAGAACCAGCCGCGGGTCTGGTCATGACCTTCAGTGATAAAATCAGCAGGCCACCATTCCTTATATGTTTTCTCATCGCGCGGGAAATTCAATGTCGCCCATGATGCCACTGCTGAATCAAACCATACATCGAATACGTCAGGAACCCGGGTCATTCTCTTTTCGCATTTACTGCATTTGATATGGATATTGTCTACATAGGGCCGGTGAAGGTCTGTGAGATTTTTCACACCCGACCTGTTCTTCAACTCTTCCATTGTTCCCATTACTTCTGTCTCGCCGCAAAAATCGCATATCCATACCGGGATCGGTATTCCCCAATACCTCTGGCGGGAAATGCACCAGTCGCGGGATCCTTTTACCCAGTCGGCAAAACGGGCTGAACCTGCCCAATCAGGGTACCATTTCACTTTCTTTATTTCCTCAAGCATTTTTTCCTTAAGGTCGGTGACCTTCAGGAACCACTGTTCTGTGGCAAGATATATTATCGGGGTCTTGCATCTCCAGCAATGACCATACCTGTGCGAGATCTTTCCGCTTGCCAGCAGGAGATCTTTTTCAGAAAGGTCATCAAGAATTACTTTATTGGCTTCCATGACATGCATTCCTTTATATTCGCCTGCTTCCGCGGTATATTTTCCATCAGGACCGACAGGACAGAAAATGGGGAGCTTATGTTTCATTCCCAGTTCAAAGTCGTCAATACCGTGACCCGGTGCAATATGGACGCAACCCGTGTTTTCAGCAGTAACGAAATCTGCCATATAAACATTATGAGAGAACGTATCCTGTTTGGGCACTTTATGGCCAAGAGGGGCTTTGTATTCGATCTTAAGATCTTCACCCAGAGTAGTTTCAAGGATCTCAGATTTCTGGTATCTTCCCTGTTTCAGGACATTTTTAAGAAGTTCTTTTGCCAATATCAGTATCTCTTCCTTTTCGTTCCTGGCCACCCTTACTTTTACGTACTCAAAAGAAGGATGAACTGCCACAGCGATATTGGCAGGAATAGTCCAGGGGGTTGTTGTCCATATTACTATAAAGGTATTCTCCTCATTTGCAACAGGGAACTTGATATAGACCGAGGGGTCTGAAACATCCGAGTATTCAACCTCGGAGTCGGCTATGGCAGTTTCACATCTGGGGCACCAGTTTACGACCCTTAAACCTCTTTCAAGAAGGTTCTTTTCATGCGCTTTTTTAAGCGTCCACCAGGCAGCTTCAATATATTCATCGCGCAGTGTCATATATGGGTCTTTCCAGTTGAGCCAGACACCCAGATTCTGGAACTGGAGAGTCATTTCATCACGATGTGAAAGAGCGAATTCCTTGCATTTTGCCACGAAATTTCCCACACCGTATTTTTCAATATCTTTTTTTGATTTGAATCCAAGAACTCCTTCAACTTTTACTTCTATGGGAAGACCATGCATGTCCCATCCCGCCCGGTCAAGAACATGGAAACCATTCATGGATTTATAACGCAGTATTGAGTCCTTTATAATTTTATTCCAGGCAGTTCCAAGGTGTATGCGCCCGGTAGTATAAGGCGGGCCGTCAACGAAAAAGAATTTCTTCCCATCTATCCTTTGTTCTCTCACCCGGGAATAGGCATCAATTTCTTCCCATAATTTATGGATTTTCTGTTCAAGTGATTTAGCATCATATTGCCCGGCTTCTTTTAGCATAAAATAATCTCCAAAGTAATGAGTGGTTAGTAAGGTGATGAAGCAATTAAAACCTTATGGTAGTGTAAGCTTTAATATTGTTTAACACCTAAAAATATCTATGGCAAAAGTTGAAGTTCTTCTGGCGATCGATGGTTCCGAGTCGGCAAAAAAAGCGGAGATAGCGGCTTTAAAAATCACAAAATCATATAACATTCGAATGGCAGCTCTGTATGTGGTGAATGTTCCTTCCACATCTGAACAGGCGTAATTGATAAGATTCGGTGAAAAAGTACTGGACGAAGTGGCCGAAGATGGAAAAAAGATGGGTATAGAAGTCCAAAAAATATTAAAACTTGGAAGTCCGGCCGACACGATCCTTAATGTGGCAAAAAGCCTCAACGTCCATACTATCGTAATGGGCTCTGAAGGGAAAAAAGGATTAAAGAGAGTACTTCTGGGAAGCGTAGCCGAGAACGTTGTACGGAATGCGCAATGTAGCGTCCTTGTTGCAAGATGATATTATAAGAATTGAGGGAGTAACATGAAATATACTAATATCCAGATATCAGCAGATTCAGGCGCAGAAGATATTGCTCACTTTGCACTGGCAATACATGAACTTCTGGGGCTTCCGGTTACTATGAGAAGCCTGAATAAAAGAGGAGTCAGGATCGAAAAAGGAAAGATCCTTGATAATGATTATTCTGGTCCCATACTTGAAACAGTCCTGAAAGAAAACAAGACATCGCGTACAATTCCCACAAGCGGCAAATACGCCGGAATTCCCGTTATTGTGGTACCGATCAGAAATAAAGAAGGCTATGGCATTGCTGCCATCGGGGTGGTTGATGTAGTGGGTACGGTGGACCTTGGTTTCATATTTGGTGATTATCCTGAAGTGGTAAAACAGGTCCAGGAATGCGTGAGGGCACGCGTGACGGTTCCTTGAAGCAACGAATTCGTTTAGCAACCAAAGAGGACATTGATGCCCTTTTGAATCTTGAAAAGATATGCTTCAAGGAAGAAACATTTCCCAGAAGGCAACTCCAATACCTCTTGTTAAAAGCCAGATCGATGGTGCTGGTCACGGAAATTGACGGCAATATTATCGGGTCAATGATAATCCTTTTAAGAAAAAATATCTTAAATGCAAGGATATATTCTTTAAATGTACATCCGGAACACAGGCGCAAGGGGATCGCTGGTTCGCTCATGGATACAGCCTTTGATATATTAGAGGAAAAAGGATATAAAAAAATCACACTGGAGGTAGGGATCAATAACCAGGCCGCCCAGAATCTATACAAGTCAAAGGGTTTTATTGTTGATAAAAAGCTATCCGATTACTATACGAATGGCGATGATGCGCTGCACCTTACAAGAAAATTATGAAACAAGTGCGTTTATGATCTTTTCATAAATATCCTTATCAATAGTATCCTCATAGCCATCATATATGCTTGGATTATCGTTTATCTCGATGACCTTATATCCATCACATGTTTCTTTCACATCAAGACCATAAAGACCGTTGCCCACACATTTTGACAGCGTTATGGATACTTCTTTCAATTCCGGCGAAATAGAATCCCTCGATATTGGAACAGTATCTCCCCACACATTTTTCCCATCTATCTTTGATTTTACCTTCCAGCCCCCTTTTGGCATGCAATACTTGCATAAATAAATCACTTCATTCCTTAGTATCCCAACGCGCCAGTCAAAATCCGACTGGATGTATTCTTGAATTACAAGAACTTTAGCTTTCATCAGCAAATGTTTTGAGATTTCAATGAACTCGGTTTCATCCCTGGCTTTTTCAACATGGGACGAAAAGCGTGTATATGGTGTTTTAATTATCACTGGCAATCCAAGAGTCTTGATAATTAAATCAAGATTTTCCCTTGAATAATCCCCGTGAAATAAAATGGACTTTGGTGAAGGTATATTATTTTTCTGGAAAAGGTCATGAAGTATTGCTTTGTTGGAGCATGTCCTGATAGAGTGAGGGTCATCGATGACTTTCAATCCTGATTGTTCGGCAAGTCTTGAAACGATGTATGCCGAACTGCTCGGATCAGTTGTGGCTCTTATGAAAAGGGCATCATAATCCGAGATTTTCGAAATATCGTCTTTATAGATAAATTCAAACGCATGCCCCATCGATTCTGCGGTGGACTTGAATTTATCCAGGGCGCTGCGTTCGGATTTAAGGCTAAAGTTATAACCTTCGACAAAACATGCTATTTTCATAATACTCTCATGTTTTAATGTTTTAGCATCAATTTTTATCGGCTTTTGATCGTTCTTTCACCGATAATCTCGTGCACTTTATCATGAACAATATCCCACTTCACTTCCTTTTTTGTCGCAGGTTCGCAATGGTTCAATACGACACCACCATCGTCTATCTGAACAATCAGTTTACAAATGGGGATATTGAATACATCATAGAATTTTTTTGTAAATTCTGATGTTTCTTCATTGGTTGATTCCCCGAACATTTGTATTATTTCCACCACTTCTCCTGTAAGAGGATGTAACGAGACAGGAAATCTTGCACCCATACTCATTCTCTTTATCATTCCAGGAAGTTTTGATCCTGAATCTACCACTTTCATCGAGTTATTGGTAAAAGGATTCACGGCAAACATTACTACCGGGGCGTCAATTTCGCTTCTAAGAGATGTTACAAGCCTGTAATCACTGGTGCGAAGGCCATGTCTTTTCGCTTTTTCCATCAAGAGCGGATTCCTGTATGCATCCATTATTTCGGTACAATTCGGTGTGACTTCTACTCCAAAGGTTTCAGCATGCGCAGATACATAATATCCCATTCTTAAATAACGGTAGTCATGGTTAACATTAAGTACGCTATCGTGTACTGGTTGCCCTAAAAAATTAAACGGATTAGAGTCGCTATCATCTTCGTCTTCACTGACTATAATCATTTTTGATATCAGTCCGTTACCATATCATTATAATCTGAGTATATAAAAGTAACGTCTTGCAGGTTCTGTTAAGTCTGTGGGTGGTCAGAATCACTGTTAAATGTCGAGTGAGGAGGTGGGTTAAAAATCACAAAATAGCTATTATGTAGCTAAATTGTAATAAAGCTTTTTTAAAGGTCTTATTTTATATATAAAATATAGTGATTTTAAAATACAAAGTATTTATAATATAGCTACATTAGTAATAAATATGAATGACCAGATGAAAGTCGAAGTGCAAGCCTATCAAGTGATAGAAAAAACAGTAAAGGTATCGGGCAATTCTGGGCGGGTTTATGTGCCGAAGGAATGGGTGGGTAAAAAAGTAAAGGTTTTCTTGCTTGAATCTATTTCTAATGGAGACTAAATATGGGCAAAAGTGTTATATCCACAGGAAAGAAGGGGGGTTCAATGATTACTTTCACCCCGCTTACGTTTTCTTTAAATTCTTATAAAAGTAATACTAAAAAATCTGAAAATATTTTGACATCTAAAAATTAATTAATCTGATTGGAAGGAGGAATAAATGAACGGTGAGCAAACAAAGAACGATGATACTAAACTCATATTAGATGAGTGGAAAACTGTAATTGAGACGCAAATGCATTTTAACGAAATGATTATGACAATGCGAACTACGGGTGTGAGTGTAGTTTTGGCAGTATTTAGCGCAGCAGCTTATTCATTCCAATATAACTTAATGATGAATTTTATTGGATTAAAAACCGTACATGTTGCTTTCTTTATAGTACTTTTTGGCATTGGAATGATGATTGGAATATTCATTCTAGACTACTTTTATTATTATAAGATGTTACTTGGTGCTGTCGAAAGAGGGTATCAAATAGACAAATCATACGAGAACAAAATAATTGATGGAGTGAAAATGTTTGGTATGAGTACTTTAATTAGCAAAAAAATAGGAAAACGAGACATGGCAAAATATTTTGTTTGGATATTTTATTGGATTATTATCATACTTGGCGTGCTATTCCTTTATTCAATCTATTATTATATCCCAATAACAAAGGGGGTAGGCTTGTGAAGATTGGGGTGGACATCGATGGAGTAATATCAGATTTTATAAAAAATTTCAGAGTTATAGTAAGAGAAGCATACAATATAGATTTACAAGAGCAAGACATTTACGTACATGACCTTAATCTTGTCCTTGGAATTTCTAAAATTGAAGCATTTGACCTTGTCTTAAAATGTTTAACTCAAGACTTGGAGTTAATAGAAGGCGCCAAGGAGGGGTTGATTCAACTTTACAAAGACCATGAAGTTTATATCTTAACTGCGAGACCAAAGGAACTTAACGGTCGAACAGAAAAATGGCTTAAAAAGAACAATATACCTTACCATAAACTCATTCATCTCAATGAAGGTAACAAACATATGGTCGATGTTAGATTGGATATAATTATCGAAGACAATCTTACAGATGCAATAAATTGGATTGGAAAGTCAAAAGTTATTTTAGTCTACGACCACTTTTGGAATAAATCACTAAATATAGGGAAATTATTTAAAAGAGTACATAGTTGGACAGAAATAATCGACATCATAAGTGAGACACAAAAATGCTAATTTTGAAGATTTACATTATTCATAATTACATGAAAAAGGCGTTGTGGAGCGTGGCAGGTATGGAAAATCGATCTATTGGTGGCTGGGGGCATGAACTTGTACGGGTAAGTAATTATAATGGATAAAACAAAACAGATGGAGTTGCCCTAATGAATGAAGGTTTTACTAAAGACAAACAGAAATTTGATGATGAATATTTTAATCAATTTGAATTTGATTGTTTCTTACCAGAACATCTGACTTTGGGTAAGAAAACGTCCATAAAAAACAAAGATGGCAAGAAGAATGAAGAATATTACAAATGGCAGTTTCTATATGCTCTTGTAATGTCAGGAATGTATAAGAAAGACTATATCGGAACAGAAATACATTTTCCGAAAGGAAATAAATCATCAGCTCCGATAAGATTTGATGCCGCCGTTTTTGACGACACTGAATGGTTTGAATATTATCAGAATTTCCATAATAATAAAGATCAGTCTGCGTTAGATTGGCTTAGGAAACATTTAATCACCGTAATTGAATTTAAAAAAGAAAATAGCAAAGACACTGAAACGATTTGGAATCAGCAACTAAAGCCTGCATTAAAAGAAAGTGAAAATGACTTTTGCCTGGGTATATTATATGATATGGAACGACTGTACCTATTCAAAAAATACAATAATTATTATTTACGACTTGATGATAGTTATAACCTAAAGAAAGAAAAAAGCACGACTAAAGATATACAACTGCACTTAACCGATGCGTATTATAAAGTACCAACATTTGAGCAACTAATTCAAAAAATATACCAGCCCAAAAAAGATAGGACTAAAAGAAAAATTGATGATTTAGATGTAATTAGTGGCGTTTATAGTGTTCAACTAACCGAAGGAATATCAAACATACTGAGAACGATGGACAAAGTTAGTTTAAAAAATCAAAGAGGGTATGAAATCTTAATTCAAATAATTGCTTTAAAAATCTATGATGAGAAACGAAGTGCTAGAATACAAAGATTCTTAGATTGGTATAAAACAGACACTGAAAAAGAGCATTTGGATTTATTGTTTTATGTAACACCTCAAGAAAAAAACTATGTTAATCTGTCTGACGATAATGTACAATCATTTATCGATAGAATGAGAACACTCTACAATGAAGCTTCTCAAGAGTATCAATTTATCTTAAAAAGGGTAGATACTGAAACTATAAACTGGCAAAAGGAAGGGCATATTCGAATAATCGCTGAAGTTGTTGAGCAATTTCAGGATTATAGCTTTGTAAAGTCGCACAAAACAGATTTATACCAAATTGTGTTCCATAAGTTTGCAAGTGAATTTTCCAAAGCAGAAAAGGGACAGTTTCTAACGCCAATTCCTTTAATCGATTTTTTGGTTCAAATCGTTAATCCACGTAATGAAGATAGAATAATCGATCCAACGGCAGGAATTGCGGATTTTCTTTCAGTTTCATATGTTAATTCAAATTCAACATTACAAGACAGAAATATTTACGGTATTGATAACGATGAACAAATGGTAATGCTTGCTCAACTAAATATGCTATTGAATGGGGATGGAAATGCAGTTTTAAAATTTAAACCAGATAAAGGTTCTATAATATGGAAGTTCGATGTCCGAGATGAATTAGTTAAACTTGACCCAAAGTTACATGGATCGGGAAAATGGGATAATTGGAAAGATGAAACAAAATTAAAAAAGTTTGATGTGGTACTTACAAATCCTCCATTTGGAGATGATAGAGCTTATGAACCCAAAGACAATAATGATAAAGAAATAATCGAGTGTTATGAATTGTGGGATGTTTATGGAGGGAAAAAGATTGATCTGGGGGTGGTATTTTTAGAAAATGCTTATCGTTTACTTAAAGAAAACGGAAGAATAGGAATAGTTCTTTCCAATTCTATTGCTTCTATTGACGCACACAAAAAAACTCGTAAATGGCTCATGGATAAAATGCGTATTGTCGCTATTTTCGATTTGCCTTCCAATGTATTTGCTGAAACAGGTGTAAACGCTTCTGTTATAGTTGCATACAAGCCATCTGAAAAGGAACTTAAGAAACTGAAGAGCCAAAACTACCAAGTATTTTCCAAAGATATTAAAAAAGTTGGTTATGAAGTTAAAACCAAAAAACGTGTAAAATTTTATGAGCCAATTTATAAAATTAATTATGAAACTTTTGAAACTGTAATTGATGAAAATGGTATTGTAGTATTGGATGAAGAGTTCACCGAAACAATAAAAAGTTTCAGAGAATGGTGTAAAGGTCAGGAAAAAACATTGCAGGATTTATTCATTATGGAGAGGATGGAATGAGCTACAGTTATATAAAAACTCCCCGATCTATTTCTATTAATTCACTTGAACAAAATGAATATAATCTTTCATCTTCGCAATACATGGACTTGGTTATACCAAATAAGAACTATCTTTATATTAAAGATTTTTTAAGCAGACCTTTAAAACGTTCTGATTTGGGATTAGAAGTTGGGTCAATTAATTATATAGGTAAATCATCTTATTACTTTTTAAGAACAAAAGCCTTGCAACCACATTCTTTTTTACCAGAAATCACATTTGAAAGTGCCTTGCCTATTTTACCTAAAGCATTTCATAACGCCAATCTAAAAGAAGGGGATTTACTTATTTCAAAAGACAGTAATATTGGTGAAATTGTTATTCTTGATAAAGATTATCCAAATCATATGCTTTCAGGGGCAATATACAAGCTACCCGTAACAAAACACAAATATTATTTACTGGCTTTTATCAAACACCAGATTTTTAGGGAGCAGATAGATTTTATAGTACCAAAAGGAGCGACAATTCGTCATGCTAAGACCATGTTTCTTGATTGTAAAATTCCAATACCAAATACAAACACAGATGATACTATAGAATTTGTGGAATTGCTTACCAAAGCTATTATCAATAAAGAAAAACTAATCAAACAAAAGCATAGCGACATTTTAAAAACCTTTGAAACAGAATTGGAGGAGAACCAAAAGCCAAACAAGTTTAAATTTGATTTTCCGACAATTAATGAGGTGTCAGAAATTGGAAGATTAGATACATCAAGATATTCTAAAAAATATAAATTATATGAGTTTCTCATCAAAAATTATAAGCATGGACATTTCAAACTATCTGATTATGGATATAAACCAAAAAGGGGTCAGAATTTACAGTTATCAAATATTGGCCAAAGCTTTTATTCAGACGCCTATCATAAAGGATTTTACAAACTAGCGGTTTCTTCAAATTTTTCTGAATATTCGACTATAGAAAAACTAACATATTTAGGAAATAAGAGAGATTTATCCTCAATTAAAAAAGGTGACATTGTATTTTCTGCAAGAGGTGCACAATTTGGTAGAGTAGTAGTTTTCCCCGAAAATGTAGATAATACTATAACAAATATTGACAGTTTGGTTTTACAAAGCAATAAAAATAATTTGACGAGAAGTATTTTTATTGCACTTTTCCTTAATAACCTGCGTTGGAATAGACATATTTACGACATTGCAATCAAAGGGTCAGGGGCAAACAGCTTAACACAATATCAGGTAGATGATATTAATTTTCCGAACTTTCCAGAAGACAAACAAAAAGAAATAGCCAAACTATACTATAATACAAATATAAAAGATTACATATCTAAATGTACATTGGACAACTTTCTTACAGCAGATAACGCATATAATGAACAAGCTGGTATTTATGAACTTGACAAGACAGGTAAAAAATTAAAGATGAAACTTAATCAAGCCATAGAAGATATTATAAATGACAAACAAGTTAACATATCATTTGACTTTACTTGAAAATTTCCTCCACAAATCCAATTCACAATCGCTTTTTAAAACAACAATCCGACTTTTTAAACGGGAGATAGAACACTGACTTTAGGGGGCAACTTCTAGGTGCAAGTCTTCAAATTATACCATTCGACACTTAACACACCTTTTTTCCACTCACAGACTTAACAGAACCGAAATATCGAAAAGACTAAATCCAGAGGCTTTTTATTATCTTATGGTATAAAAATTAAAAAAACTACATAAGAGCACAAAATACACTGATAAAACTCTCATCACTTTGTGCTTTATATGTAAATCATCCTTATCCAGCCAAATTTATCCGCCTTTTGATTTTGTTCTCACTGCCATTATCAGTATTATTCCTATTGCAAAAAGTACAATGCCAATCCATGCAAAATTCACAGCAGGTATTATTTTCAAAGTAAGGGGAACAATTCCGCCGCCAAGACCCTGGAATATTACATATATGTCGGTTCCTGTTATGCTGCTGTCAACAAGCGGGAATGTCCCGCTTCCGCTCTTTGATTGAAGGTATTCTGCGACTCCACTTCCGATTTTCTTGTTATCCTGGTAAACTTCAAGCCGGACGCTCTGGACATTATAACTGCCTGGAGCTGTTGTCCCCTCTGTGATCTGTTCCGGGCTTGAGAAAACAATGAGATTGCATGGGGTTACTGCTGTACAGGGTGAACCTGTAGAATTACTCTTGAAATTTGGTATCAGGAAGCCTTCCACAGTAAGTTCCAATCCTGCCTGATATTCAAGTGGCGAATTTGCCTGTGTAGCTGCCCAGAGACCATCTGTGTATGTCCCGTCATTTATTTTCAAATAGGTCGTATAAGTAACAGGAGGAGGAGACTGAACATTTGCCACATTTGTGACTTTTCCGCTGATTTTCACATTATTACTGGCATATTTTTCGGGATTTCCGTATATTTCCGATATACTTACTGCTCCTGACGGGGTATTCTTAGTTTCAGTAAGACTGTGTGTTGAAAAATCAATTATTTTTATACCATAGCCATTTCCGATATCCA
Organism: uncultured archaeon; assembly: GCA_902384525.1. Lineage (GTDB taxonomy): Archaea > Halobacteriota > Methanosarcinia > Methanosarcinales > Methanoperedenaceae > Methanoperedens. The sequence continues at coordinate 18,320 of CABMCA010000018.1, read as the reverse complement.
CTAATTGCCCTTTTGAATCCAGCGGTATATTGGCACTTTCGATGGTATGAGTGAAATTTGAGCTTATGATAGCTCCAAATAAAATAAATACCACGCCAAAATGCACTATCGCTATGCCAGTACCTTTTATTTTGGGTTTTATGCTTTCGATCCTGAGGTAAGTCCTGAGGCTCTGGATCGTTGACCAGGTTGCATATATCATGGATGGGAAAATAGATATTACAGAAATATTACCTATCATTTTATAAAGAGCCGGCTCCCTTGCCCAGAATGGACTGGCATGATCCAGCACATAAAAGTTCTCTGTTCGAAGGAACATGGTAATTATTGACAAACCAATTACTATGAACAATGTTTTTTTCTGCTCTTCTTTCTCTTTCTCATTATAGTTTAAGCAGAATCCCAGTGCAAGCAGCAATATTATTGTGAAAGGATAGCTCCAGATATTAAAGAAATTCTTTGTATCAGAGGCAACACCTACTTTGAGTCCCTGCGTGATCTGTATGAATGCAGGGAAGGAAATGCCCCAGAATGAGATAAATGCCAGAACCACGAACAAAAGCAATGTAACATAGAAGATATTAGTTTTGTTCCAGAACCCGCGGTCTTCCTCCTGTTTGTCCGGCTCTTCAAAATAACGCCTCATTCCCAGTATGATGGATACAAGCGTTATGACCCCTATAAAAACCAAAAGCAAAGTACCTGTTGAACTGTCACCAAAAGCATGGACTGAATTGAAAATACCGGCCCTGACAACTATTGCTGCGTAAAGTACAAGTATGAATGAAACAACGGCAAGTATTGGTGCGGCTATTGAAAATGTCGCCTTGTTCTTCCTGTGAAGGGATGCCGCATGCATGAAACCCGTAAGCGTTAGCCATGGAATAAAGGATGCAGTCTCAACAGGGTCCCATGCCCAGAATCCGCCCCATCCCAGTACAAGGTAGGCCCAGACGCCCCCGACGGCTATACCCATTCCAAGGAACAACCATGTAAACCGCGCCCACTGCCTGCCAAGTTCCTCCCAGCCATCTTCTTTTGTAAACAGGTAAACAATTGCGGCTGCAAACGGTATTGTCATAGTCGCATAGCCAATGAACATAAGAGGCGGATGGACGGTCATCCAGAAATTAACAAGAAGCGCATTAAGGCCATTGCCAACCTCGGGAACAAAATCAGGTGGAAGAGTGCCTTTCGCGATCATATCAACGACTTCAGGGCGCTCAATTATGAGTTTGAATGGTGATTGGACAAGTGTTATTATTATTAGATACATGCCTGTAAGAAGAGTAATTATCTGTGTCCTTCTTGCTAATGCAGTCACATGCTTTGTCGTCAAAGCGAGCCATGCCGCAGACAGGTACACTACCCATACCCAGAGAAGGTATGTGCCTTGCTGACCGGCCCATGTACCGGATATTTTATAGATAAGAGGAAGATCGGCACTTGAGTATTGCCAGACATAATCGTAAGCAAAGTTACTGTATACGAAATAATATGTAAGGAGAATATATGAGAATGTAAGAAGCCCTGCACCTGCTATTATTGCGGGTGTTATAAGCTTATTTAATAATTCGATATTTTTTATTTCCCGGGATATTAATCCCACAAGTGCAATAACGCTAACTGCAAGACCTGCATAAAGTAATATGTCACCTAATGGTATCATGTTTTATCTCCTAACGTCATCCCTTATTTTCGTAACAATCGGAAGTAAATAATTCGCGTCAACCGATCCCGGTACCCTCTGCAGTATATTACCCTTCGGGTCCATGAAAATAAGATATGGTGGATAACTCACCGCATATTGCTGGGCGACCTCCCTGTCGATATCAAGATCCATTGCTACAAGAACATAGTCTTCCTCAAGGATCTTCTTTACCTGGGTATTTCCCAGTGTATTTGTCTGGAACCCGGCGCAATACTGGCACCATATAGCCCAGAAATACATCATTACGGGTTTATTTTCCTGTTGTGCTATCTGGAAACCTTCTTCAAGACCGGAAGCTGCGCGGTGAAATTTTATTCCTCCCAGGTAACTGGAGTTCTTATCGCTCAAAGTAAAATTTTTAAGTGCTGTAGTATAAGTTAAATATGCAAACAACAAAAGTAATACCAATACAATTATCGACACGAGTTTTTTGGTTCTCATATGTTCTTTCCTAATGTTTTGAATCGAATATAAGTATATATGTTTTTATCTAGTTTTTTTTTCATGTAATGAATTTGATTATATCTATCCTGTTTGGTCATATACTTTACGCTGAGTGTAAAGTATATTTAGATTATAGGTAATGTCAAAATCTTAACTCCAATGATCAAATAAACGACAGCAGTAAATCCGAATGCAATCATACTTTTCTGCAATTCATTTTCATCCTGTGAATCCCGTTTACTGATGAGATACCCTGCCCATAAGGAAAAGATAAAGCCTGAGACCAGCAGGAATATCTGCAACCGGTTAATCGTATCAAAATCCGGTGAAAATTCCCATATTCTCCCGAAGAAGCTTCCAATGCTGGCGGCTACAAAAAACAATCCTTTCAAAAGACGAAAAGTGTTTTCAGCCAGATAGACAGACAAGCCCAAAGGGATGAAGGCATAGGATAATTCAATAAACTTTTGCTTTGCTTTTTTTCCGAAAATAGCCTTAGTGGAAAGATACATCAATCCTGAGGCGCCAAGTGTTAGCAGGATGAAAATAATGATAGCCCACATATTTCTCCAGTACAGGTCAAGGAAAGTGACTGAATTTACAGGAAGAGTCGATTTGACAAAATTTATTATCACATTCCTGAAATCCAATCGCTCCATACCCATAACGAATAAAAATATAATGATTATCCCGTGGATAAGATAAGCTTCGTCAAGATGCTTTTTCCTTGAATGAATTATATCCGCTCCAGGAATTCTTGGGCTTATACGAATATTGCCCTTTGAACACGATTTCACGCATTCCATACACATGATACAATGGTTATTCCTTTCCATCGTCTGGGGGAATTCAGCTACAGGGCAGGCTTTTCCAGCTTCGGTGCCCATTATGCATTCCTTTATATCATGATCCTGGCATGTTTTCTTTGATTTGCATCGCAGTTCTATGCCTGAGAGCATTGAGAATAAACCCAGCACAAGCCCGATCGGGCAGATGTAGCGGCAGAAACTTCGTTTTTCATATACCGCCCCCATCACTATGGCAAGCCCTGTGAAAAATATAAGTAGATATGCGGTATTGGGTGGATTTCTCGTGAACTGGAACAGGTGGCGCTCGCCTGCGAAAATTATAAGGAAAAGTATTACTGCTATCCATAGATTGCGGTATTTTTCAGGATATTTCCTTTTAAGGCTGAAAACAGATTGCGTCCATTCACCGATAGCCCCTATAGGACATGCAAAGCACCACAGCCTCCCCACGATTATTATGGTAAAAGCAAGCAGCGGATGCCATAGGTCCCAGATCATTGTCGTGGCGAATGGTATCCCTCCATGGAATCTCAGGTCGGGTTCACTGGAAAGACCAAAATAAATTATTATGAGCAGGAAAATAAATAAAAAAAAGTTGACAACTGGTTTAAAAAACTTGTTCTTAACCAGATCCTTAAAAAAATAAACATCAAGCAGATCATATTTATCTCTGCTTTCATGATTCTCTTTATTTTCGTTTTTTCCAGTCTTTTTTTTACTTACCATAACTAACCAAAATATAGTTCATAAAGCCTTGAAATTTCATTGTCGATATTGACTGAATAAGGAAGGAACAATATCTTTAGATATTTATCAATGCCAAAGAGCATCATCAATCCCACAAGGATCAGGATCAATCCAGAGAGTTTCTTAAAGAAATGGCTTCTCTTTGAAAACCATTTTACACGGCCGGACACACTTTTTCCAGAATATGCTATAACAAGCATAGGAATGCCAACACCCAGGGAATAAGCAAGCAGAAGAATCATGCCATAAGAAATATTTCCCGAACCTGCTGAACTTTCAGCGACCACAGAGAACACTGAACCCAGTATCGGACCCACGCATGGTATCCACAGTATTCCAAGCGACATTCCCAGGAATAGACCGCCCAGAAGTCCTTCGGGATTGGCTTTTGAGGTTATTTTTCCAATAAAAGTCACATGCTCACGGAAATAATTCAAGATCGAACTTGAAAAATTCGTATAAATTTCATTTATATCATCGTCAAACAGCACCGCGCCCATTCCGATAATTACAAATATCGAGAACCAGCGCAGGTAATCTGTAAAAAAACTAAATGATGCGACTGTAAAAACAAGAAGCCCCATCAGGGTGAAGCTCAATGTCATTCCGGTGACAATCGCAAGAGGGCGGAGCCTGCTCCCTACAGAACCCGATAAGACTGCAGGAAGGATTGGAAGAACGCACGGCGTTGCAACTGTTGCCATTCCAGCAAGGAATACCAGTAATATAGGTGGGGCTGCAGACATTTTATGTCTTAGCTACCGCATCGATATTATCGTTTTCGGCCTGTATGGTCGAAAGGACATCCGTCATTTTGATCACAAGGACATTACCTTTTGTTTCGGGATTATATTTGGCAAGACCTTCGGGAATAGATTTTGCATTCGTGATACTGAATGCCTTGACAAGTTCTACTTTACCTCCGGCAGGGGTTAAACTCATGTAATTCATATCCGAGAACTTTGTCATTTCCATAATAACAAGCGCATAGGCTGAATTCTGGTAATCAACTACATCGAGCAGAGGTTTATACATAGAATACGAAGTGTTCATACTATTCGGGTCATTCATCAATTTTGCAACATTATCCGCATTCTGGCTATGCCCGTAAATGAGCGGTCTTGTTATAACAATATTTTTCATTTCAGGTTGAATCTTTGCTTTTATAGATGCATCATTTTTGCTGTCATAACCCAGGTCATGAAGTTCTACCCATGAATTCGGGCTAAAATCAGCGCTATACATACCTATTATTTTCTTACCATAGAAGCCAATCTGCTGAACTTGCCCCTGCAAAATCTGGGCTTCCATTTCAGTTCCTGCGATCATCTTTGTATTTACAAAATATGCCCTGTTCGCACCTGCAGGCGTGAGTTTTAAACCATCTGCGATTGACTTGAAATTGTCTGGCAGTGATAGCGTTGACAGATCAGTTGATGGGGCGGGCGTGACGGCCGATAATCCTGTAACAGGAATTCCTGTTGGGAAGTAGCTCTGGGCTTTTGTTGCTATCCCTACACAGACATCACAATATGAGGCATGGTCATCATAAACCCCATCATTGGAAATGAAGCAATCTCTAACAAACTTGTGAGGTTCTCCATTGGATGTTACACTTCCATGCTGTCCGCAACCGCAGTAACATGGTATTTGCTCAAGTACTTCCGGGTGTTCAGTCGCGTATTTATACGCTTTTAATGTCATCGCGTTAGTAACTGCAAAATCGGGCATTTTGCCTGCAGCTTTTGGTGAAAGTATCGGTAGATAATTATCCTTCACAGGAGGCGTATTTGTCCCGACCCCCCCTCTGTTTCCGTATTCTTTATCGATCAATGCCCTTACGTCTTTAAGAGTCATTTTCTGGGTTGGTTCTGTTTTTTGCGATCCACTCGTCAGGAAGACGAATGCTCCGATGAGAATAATTGCTGCGACTGCAATTATTACAATATTATTATTTCCTTTCTTTTTCGGTATCTTTTTGCTCTTTTGTGCATTATTTATTTTCTTTTCAGGCTTCATTTTCATGCCTCCTTTATTTTACAATTTTATTTATTTCATCAAGGAACGTTTGATTTGTCCTGTATCCAAGTAATTTTTTTATTTCAGTTCCATTTGAATCAAGGAATATTTCAGTCGGAGTAGCGCGTATCTTAAAATTCCTGGTTTCTGTTTTTTGATTATCCACATCTATAGAGACCAATATGAAGTTCGTGTTCAATTTTTCGATCACAGTCTTGTTAGTGAAGGTTTCAGCTTCGAATTGTTTACATGCCCCGCAATATTCAGACCTTGCATATACAAATAACGGCTTTCCCTGTGTTTTTGCTAAGAGGAGGGCCGGATCAAGTTCTGTGTTGAAGGTCAATCCCTGTAACATTATCTGTCCGGTAATCTTTTCATTTGAAATATTACCTGCAGTATCACCCGATCTGGCGTTCAAACATCCTGAAAGTAGGACAAAGAGAATAATCAATACAAATATCCATTTCTTCGAGTTCATTCTATTTTACGATGAGTGTAAAGTTATATAAGGATTGCGGTTATCAATTGTCTGGAGGCAGAGATTTATAATTCCTGCAGGCCTATATAGTATTTGTGATTTGAATGCCTTTTGTAAAGATAATAGATACTGTGGGTGACCATGCCGGAAATAAGTGATGATGATCTGGAAGCAATGCTTGAGCGCAAACCCACAATGCGTGAGGCAAAAGTAGATGACCATGCCCTCATGGTAAAGGCGCTTGAACATCCTGTCAGGCGAAAGATGATAAAAACAATAGGAGTATTCGGGAAAACAAAGGATGAATTGAAAAAAGAAGTTGGGGTGGATGAAGCCATGTTAAATTTCCAGATCGATTTCTTTATTAAAGGAAATTATCTCAAGGTTGAGGGAAATAATTACAGGCTGACTGACAGGGGAATTGTTTTGTTATCGAATATCCCGAAATGATCCAGACATCTTTATGAAATATCCCGAAATAATTTGAGAATATTTCTTGCCAGATTTTCACTTTTTTCAACAGATGTCATTATTGTATCAAACCTCACTGTTTTCAGGCCAAAATCCGGTTCTTTTGCAGCATCCCTATCGTCAATAACCATAATGTCAAGAATATCCCCATAACACCGGACAACCCCATTTGATGACACCGGATACCCTTTTGCACTCATCAATTTCCCGGCAGGACCGCTAACCGGGGAATTCCCTATTATAGGGCTTACAGCGATAACTTTCTTCGTCATTAAGATTTCCTTGATCCCTTTCAGGGCAAGTATTGGTCCGATGCTTGTTATGGGATTGCTGGGTCCGATAATTATATTATCCTCAAGTTTCAGGGCATCCAATACCTCTTTTGTAAGTCTGGCTTTTTTGATCCCTGTAATGTCAACATCAAGAACCTCCGGATTTCCATGGGAATCGACCCAGAAATCCTGGAAATGCAGGACACCTTCCGGCGTTTTTATCATCGTATCCACTTTTTCATTACACATGGGCAGTATCTTTGCTTTTATTCCAAGCGCAACAGACAGCGAAAGTGTAGCTTCTGTTAAAGAAGCACCTTTTTGCATAAGCACATCCCGGAAAATACACGTAGCACGGTCAGCATCCCCAAGCATAAGCTTTTCATTGATACCCAATTTTTTTAATGCATTATTGGTATGAAAAGTGTCATTCCTGATACCCCACCATTTTGAGATATCAAGCGCTCCCGAAAAAAGATACAGGATCGTATCCACATCAGGTGATACAAGGCTGCCCGACACCATTATGTCTTCTGCTGTGTTCACGATTACAGTGATCTCCTCATCAGGAATGATCCTCCTTATACCCTGAAGGAGCTTGGGCGTACCTGTTCCGCCAGACAGGAGAATCATATCATGCCCTCATTTTCCCGAATAATTTCCCACCCAGCGTTATCATAGCAATAGAGAAAATTACAAGTACTATGATGCTTTGCCATACAGGAATTGTGGAATTTCCAAGAAGGCAATAGCGCAGGGCTTCAACACCGTAAGTCAGGGGATTCAGGTATACAAGGATCTTTAGCCATGCAGGAAGGTTCGAAATCGGGAAAAATGCACCGCTTAATAAAACAAGGGGCATTGTGAGAAAACTCATCACCATCTGGAAACCTTCATGGCTTTCGATCTTTGAAGCGATCGCGATCCCCAGCCCTATAAAACCTATGCCTGAAATGAACATAACTGCAATACCTGCCAGGACTCCCCAGAATGATACATAATGGATACCAATAAGCCATGCAATGATCATTATCAATATGCCCTGTATCATTGCTGTCGTGACACCACCTATGGCTTTCCCTAATGAGACAAAAAATCTGCTGACAGGGGCGATCAATATTTCCTTCAGGAATCCGAATTCACGATCCCAGATAATGGATACGCCTCCCATCAGTGAAGCAAAAAGTACAGACATCCCGATAAGACCCGGAGCCAGATAACCCTTATCGAATGTTCCGCCTCCCCTGACCTGGAAAGCTGAACTAAAACCCGTACCAAGTATTACGAGGAAAAAAAGAGGTGTTGCAAGCGCCCCTATTATACGTGATTTTGAACGGGAGAATCGTATCATCTCGCGAAGCCACATGGTATAAACAGTCTGAGCCGCCCGGTCTAATGTCATTATTATTTTCTCCTTGATCTCATTTTGTACCCTACCTCTTCCATCACGCTTACTTCCTTATCCCTTATCGCACGGCCAGTATAGTGAATAAATACATCGTCAAGTGTGGGTTTCCTCAGACTCACTGAAATTATTGGTATTCCGGCCTGTGAAGCGAGCAGGAGTATATGGGGGATCTGGCGTTCACCATTATTGACCGTAATAAAAACTTCGTTTTGATTTTGGGTAATTATATTGGCGCATCCGTCTTTCCGGTAAGAATTGCATAACTTATCGACATCACCGGGATTTCCAAGCCCCAGTGTTATTACATCCCCGCCGAGTGAATTTTTCAGATCCTGCGGAGTATCAAGAGCAACGATCTGGCCATTGTCGATTATTGCTATCCGGTCGCACAATTTATCAGCTTCTTCCATATAATGCGTAGTAAGCAATATGGTTACGCCCTCTTCTTTATTTAATTTTTTTATGTAGTCCCAGATATGCATACGCGTCTGCGGATCAAGACCAAGTGTGGGTTCATCAAGGAACAGGACATGAGGATGATGCATCAGGCCACGTGCGATCTCAAGGCGCCTCATCATCCCTCCGGAATAAGTTTTGACAATGGCATCAGCCCTTTCCGTAAGCTCAACAAGAGATAGCACTTCCTTGATACGCTTTTTCCTCGTTATTCCATCAAGCCCATAGAGCCTGCCGTGAAGGTCAAGGTTCTCCCTGCCTGTAAGCCTGTCATCAAGAGTAGTGTCCTGGAAAACCACACCGATATTCTGCCGCACAGCATCAGCATCTTTCATTACATTATAACCCCAGACAAGAGCGCTTCCTCCTGATGGTTCTATCATCGTCGAAAGCATGCTTATCAATGTCGTTTTCCCTGCACCGTTCGGACCGAGCAGCCCGAATAATTCCCCGGGTTTTACAGATATGCTGATCTTATTTACTGCGGTCGTCTCATCAAAGCGCTTTGTTATTCCTGATGTTTCAATGGCGTAAAGCATAGATTACATGTCTAATTAAATTGAATGATATTAGAATTTGCTGATTGTAATAAGCAAAAGGGGAAGCTTAACTCCCTTAAAATCAGTTTGTGGAAATTTAATTAAAACAATCTGCCCTGTTTTTTTCATAACCATTTCTCTTTTAAATCTGCTTCACTGTACTCTTCCTCAGGTTCATCTATATCCTTCAGAGCATTTGCTAAAGAGAAATTTGACCACTCTATTTCTTCCATCCTTGCAATTCCTTTTGCTATTTTTTCAAAAATTTCAGCTTTGCTATTTGTCTGCATAAAAAAATCACCGCACCATGATTAAACTCTTTTATCTGTTATTCTAATTAAATCTATATTTGAACATAACCCTTCAACCTTGATTTAACTATTTTTCACTGACCGCTGCCTTAATACAATCTTCCGTCCTTGCCAGTATACTTTTTACCCCGCAAAGGTTTGGCACATACTTATGCGCTTTCCCTGAATTTACCATCATGCATTTGAACTTTTCACTTGCAGGAGACACCACCATGCAGGTATCACAAAAAACCTTTGCCCCGCTTTTCTCGATCCTCTTTATCAATCCAGGATGCTTATCCTTTAAAGCCCTGGATGTGCAAATCCAGACTTCTTTTTTCACTTTTTTCCCATCAAGAAGTCGCGCCAGTTTTTCAAGTTCCTCAACGCTGCTGTGAGGGCATCCGAAAGCTATGAGGTCAGGTTCGCCAAATTTGTAAACTTCTTTTATCTGCTGTTCTTCAATTGTTATTTTTTCGCAAGGTAGTTCATATTTGCTTGATTCCATCGTAACCCCGCGAACGTGATACAGCGCCACAGAACCTGAAGCTGCCATCGCAGCTCCGAGGGATCTGAGTTCATCTTTTGTTGGGATGGTATTAAGATCAAAAATCGGGACTTTATCCCCTATCATCTCACCCACAATGTATCCCAGCGCGCCATAATCCGAATCATAAAGCTCTGGCTCTACTTCGATAAGAATGACCGGGCGCCTGTTCTCATCCAGGTGGAAGCCGTAATTCGGCGTTTTGCCGAGGAGAGCAGCCGAGAGAGCGCTTGGCCCGCCTTCCCTGTTGGTTCGCGCGCCGATCACAGAGTTGGCATAAGAAATTGCTGACGACTCGCTCCATGCCACATGGTCGCCAAAGCTTGCAAGATCATCATAGATATTATACGGGGCGCAGGAGCATTCTGTCCTGACACCGAGAGCCTCATAGGCTTTGATTATTTCCTGCTGTTTGTATGCAAAATCCTCGCTTATTCCCATCTCCTTCCAGCATTCCAGGTCCATGCCCGCGGGATTGAGGATCGATGGAACTACCACTTTTCCTTTAAGGTCGGATATCCATTCAAGACCGGCATCGCCTATGGTTTTATACGAAACACCTGCGATCTGCGCGCTTTTTATAGGAATTAGCCTGTCTGCACCGTAAATGTCGCCAAGGGCGGCGAGGATCTCGATGGCTTTCTGGTATGTGGGCCCGCTCTCTCCGTTAAAGATCTTTTCTTCAACGGGTGTAAGGTACATTCAGGCCTCCCGTTTATTGGCGTTGTGCTTTCCCATAATATCACTTTAAATATAATCGGTATAGCTAAAGTATTATTCTTATTGTTGAAATATGTAACTTAAGCAGTTAATATCCGCTTAGTCTCAACTGGTTCTCTGGATATTAACCTTAAATTAATAGACTCAGTATGATACGTATCATATAGAAAGATTTATATCCTTATAAATATAATCATAAATAAAAACCAATCAAGAAGTGAAAAAAACGAAATCTATCACACTATTCAGCAATAAAAAGAGCCCCGATCAGGCAGCATATGATATAATTGAACAGGCTGATGAGAAGCTGGATTTTAAGCCCGATCTCGCTTTATTTTATGCAACTTTAAAGTATCACGGCAAATACCAGTCGATGCTGGATATATTAAATGATGAATATGGTGATATCCCGCAAATAGGCGCCTCTGTGGATGGCATGATATACCCCGATGACATGAGGGCTGATGGTGCGGCGCTGGTGTTATGTGAAGACGCTGGTGCCAGGATACGAGTGGAGGGGATTAAAGGAAAGGGCATAATTGAATCTGCAAAGAAACTTGCAGAAAAGATAAAATGTGAAAATGGGGCTATTGTGCTGCATTTTCCGATGATACATATACCAAATGCTATCAAGTTCGCCAAGTTTTTCGCAAGCGGATTTTATTATAGTAAAAAATCTGGAAAAGCTAATTTAGAAACGCAGAAAGAATATGCAGGTAAATTTTCTGAATACTGCGATAGAGAAAATATATTCTACCAATCCACCCCGATTTTAAACCTGTTCGCAAAGCAAACCAATTATAAAGTTCCAATTATAGGTATGAATGTGATGCATACACAGGTTAGATTCAATTCTCCTAATATATTTTCTAACTTCAAGGATATAGATGGCGGTATTGCCGCGCTGACTTTAGAGAAAAAAAATATAAATGCTGTTTATGATGATATTTTCCCCCAGAAAGGGAAAAATTTAGAAGAAACTAAAAATATTGTGAGTAATGAATTTAAAATTATCAAAAAATTTAAAGCAAAGTTTGAAAAAAATGTATTAATTTCCCTGGATGATAAACCACCAGTAGAGGCTGTAAAAAATTTAATATATATTTCAGGCGAAAAAGAAAAAGAATTACATGAACGTCTCGATAAAGGAGATTTTAAAGTTCAAATGCCCTATGGGCTATTATTTATAAATAAACAGACAAATGGAGCGTTTATTCTTGGAATAGGATCTTATTTTCCTTTTGAATTGTTTCCTTTTTTCATGGATATTTCAGATTATTCGGAAGATGTTGCCCTTGTATATGAAATTATTGATGATAAATTTGATGCTTTCATTTCATGTTTGAATAATTTGAAATATGATGATGGCAGATTTGTTTATTTCTCTATGGATGTCGGAGCTGCTGCAGCATTCGGGAAGAAAACTTTCGAATACAAGGAGAAAGTAAATAAATTATTAGGTAATAACTATTTTGGAATTATGTCAGCGCCTTCTTCAGCTTACATTCCACCTGAATTCAGGTTAAGAAATTATTTATCGGAAACCCACAATAATACTTTTTTCATGGGTGTAGGGACAAGTAGTTGCCTGGAAATTTAAATAAAAGCGCTCAGTCCCAAAAAAATAAAGGATGCATATATCGAATTACCCATATGCTTAAGCGCTTGAAAATCTCCTGATCCTAAAACCCAGTCTTTTTTATACATATGAATAAATGTATTTTTAAAAAAATAAACAAACGGGATCATAATAACCAGAATACCATAGGAGCTTAGAGTAATTAGATTCAATAGAGCCAAATAAAATAACACCATAAAGTAACATGAGTACCGGACAAGCTGAGATGGAAGGAAAACAACTCCGAAAGTTTTCAGACCAGCTTTCATATCTCCGGATATATCTTTTAAATCCTTTAATAGCAACGTCGATACACTGAAGAAAAAGACCGCTAAAGTAATCAACAGTCCTTTTAAATTTAAATCCGAATATACAAGCCAGATGCTCAAAGTGTACATGGGCATCGCGGTACTATAAGCAGCCAACTCACCCAGATAATGGTCTTTCAATCTGAAACCAATCACTTTTTTAAGGATCAAATTGTCTGAATACCACCATGTAGCAATAACCCAGATTAAAGCATACAGATAAATTGGCCGTTTAAATTCAATAGATAAATAATAAACAAAGAGCAAAGAACAAGCATAAAGCAGTACTGAGATAAAAAGAGCTATCTTCTGCATCGAGATGTCCTGAGTCAGGATCGTTTTTTTCCCTCCCGCTCTATCTTCCTTTAAATCATTGCAATGATTCCATAAATTAGAAGGAAAGGCTAAAAGCCATGAAACAACTATTCCGGCAAACATAACCGGAAAGTCATACACTGATAACTCTTTGTGCGATATTAAGAAAAGCGATATGGCAAACAGAGGAAAGGGGGAATATATTGTAGCTGGAGTGTTGCATAACTTCAATAATGCAACAGGTTTACTCCAGCACATATTAAGATCTACTTACCAGAACCACAGACGTGCTTTCTTAAACATCTGTTCTGCTACTTTTTGTTCTTCATCCTTTCTTGGGTTAATCTTTCTTTCCGTTTTCATTTATATTCTCTCCTGTTTTTTTGCCCCTCAGGGCAATATTTAATCACAACTCCTCGATTTATATATTTATTCAGAAAAAAAAATGCTAATAGTTATAATAATTATTATTGACTATTTTTAAAACAGGATTTTCCTTGCAGGAATGGCACGCAAGATCCGGGATGTACAACGCACGCGGGCCAGTTAATTGTCTTTCTTTATCCTGGGTCTCTTCGCTCGCTCAAACTTCCATTTCTTGCTCAAATCCATCGTTGCATCAATTCCCACTTTCGTTCCTATACCATTCTCAGAGCGCGGATCAAGCGTACTGCCCCTCACATTCGGGTAAATGTAAATGTCCTCATCACCTTTTACCCTCGTGGCAATTGCGAACTCGATATCGTTCGGGTCAAAAATATTGATATCATCATCCACGATCACCACATGCTTGCAGCTCTTATGCGCTGCAAATGTGGCATCAATAGCTTTTTTGGGCTCATCATCATTTGTTTTATGTATCTGCACTGCAGCATGGAAATAATAACATCCGCCAGGAGTCATAACAACATTTTTTACATCTGCCACTTTCCTGACTTCATTAAAGATAAGGGGCTCATACGGTATCCCCATCAATATATGATGCTCACTCCCTGCGGGAAGAAGCGCATGGTAAATAGGGTCGCGCCTATGCAATATTTTCGTGATATAGATCACAGGCTGCTTCCTCACAATGTCATAAGTGCCGCTTATATCCACGAACGGGCCTTCATCAACAAGTTCTGTGGGATGAATATATCCCTCAAGCACGATTTCAGCATGCGGAACCTTTATTCCGTTTTCCAGCTCAATTACCTCAAGAGGCTCGCCAGCAAGCGCTGCAGCATAATGGTATTCTTTTCCCTCAGGCACACGGGTAGAGATTGCAAAAAGCGTCACGGGATCTATTCCGAGAACTATCGCAATCGGTAACCGCTCTCCTTTTTCAGCAGCTTTTTTATGAAGATTATAAGTGTGCCTGAATTCAACAAGCCGCGCAGTCAGCCGGTCTTTCCCAATGACCCTGAGCCTGTGGATGGAGGCGTTCATCAAACCCTCATATTCTGAAACTACAACACCCGCAGTAATATACGGAGCCCCGTCCCCTTCAAAATGTGTAAGGATCGGCAGCCTGTACAGGTCAGGTTTTTCAATCACTTCTCTTGTTGGCGAATTTTTAACAAGCTTTACCTCTCCATCCGGCGGACAGGATGAAAGATGTTCTATGATTTTATCAGGCTTTACGCCAAGAGCCTTAGCAAGAAGTTCCCTTGATGAGAGAAGGTTCATTACAAGTCTTGACCCGTTGACATTAGTATAAAGCGCAGGCTCTTTCCCGGCAGTGGCAGAAACCTCATAAACTGGCGAAAGAGGTTTTTTTATCTCAGTGAGTTTACCTTCTGATCTTAATTGTTCAATGAATCCCCGAAAAGTCATTCTCGCCACCGCTTGTATAAATTATGCTCAATATTAATTAAGTCCAGGGCACGTCCTGCCATAAAATCAATAATATCATCAATGGTCCTGGGTCTGGGATAGAAGGCCGGGCATGCAGGAAGGATGGATGCGCCGGCTTCCATTGCTTTTTTCATATTTTCGATATGGATAAGATTCAGGGGAGTTTCCCTGGCCATCATAACCAGGGGGCGCTTTTCTTTCAGGCAGCAGTCGGCAGCCCTGGAAATCAATGTATCAGACAT
Organism: uncultured archaeon; assembly: GCA_902384525.1. Lineage (GTDB taxonomy): Archaea > Halobacteriota > Methanosarcinia > Methanosarcinales > Methanoperedenaceae > Methanoperedens. The sequence continues at coordinate 3,087 of CABMCA010000018.1, read as the reverse complement.
CCCCGAGGCGATGGATGCAAGTGTTTTCATGCTGCATGGCGCAATTATCATTCCCTTTGACCTGTGGGAGCCGCTTGCTATGGGTGATGTGAAATCGTGATCATCATAAACGTTATCACCCAGATTTTCCACATCCTTGACCGAATAATCAGTCTCAATTTTTATAAGTTGCTTTGCGGATTCAGAAATGACAAGATCAGTTTCAAAACCTTTCATTTGTTTTATGGCTTCAAGTATGCGTATTCCATACCGGATACCTGAAGCTCCACTCATGCCTATTATAATCTCATTCTTCATAACCTATAGTTGTTTGCCCTGTTTGAATAGTTTTTGTTAAGAATAAGATTATATTATTTAATATTAAGGGCCGGGATTTTTTCTTCTTAATTTCCCGATCAATGTTTTCAGGCGGTTCTTACTTGCATTCTTAATTTTTAGCCGAAGATACCCCCTCTTTGAATTAATAACCATCTTAAATACCGTATCCTCAGGACAGGAATCCAGATAATTCTTGATCTCTCCTGCTACAGTCTCTTTATTAATTCCTGTGTACTCTATACTCATACCCTATTTAACAATCGGAATTATTATATATCTATCCTATTAATCATGCAATACTTTAACTAAAATCAAAGGCTTAATGCGATTATATTCATAATGGAAAGGAAACATGGTACTGGATAAACTTGGCGGCTCGATTCAGGACGCCCTTAAGAAATTGGTCGGCGCAGGCCGGATCGATGAAAAGTTAGTGGACGATGTAGTAAGGGATATTCAGCGCGCCCTGCTGCAGGCGGATGTGAACGTAAAGCATGTGATGACGCTATCGCAGAAAATAAAACAGCGCTCACTCAAGGAAGAACCGCCAAGCGGTATGAATCCAAGAGAGCATGTAATACGCATCGTTTACCAGGAATTGATAAATATCCTTGGAAAAAGCGCAAACATCAAGCTTGAGCCCCAGGTAATAATGATGGTGGGTCTTCAGGGAAGCGGAAAAACCACAACGACTGCTAAACTTGCCCGCTATTTCCAGAGAAAAGGATTGAAAACGGCTGTCATATGCGCAGACAATTTCAGGCTTGGAGCTTATGACCAGTTAAAGACCCTGTGCGAAAAGAGCGGCGTTTTTTTCTATGGGGAAAAAGATGTTAAAGATGCTGTTGGTATCGTACAGCGCGGCCTCAAGGCAATTGAAAAATTCGATGTCAAGATAATAGATACTGCGGGACGGCATGCCCTTGAAACAGACCTTATTAAGGAAATGGAGAATATTCACCAGGCTGCAAAACCTGATCACAAGTTCCTTGTTCTTGATGCGGCAATGGGTCAGCTTGCAAGCGACCAGGCAAAAGCTTTCAATTCATCTATCGGGATAACCGGTGTTATCATAACAAAGCTTGACGGAACAGCCAAAGGTGGAGGCGCTTTATCTGCTGTTTCCGATACGGATTCATCTATTGCTTTTATCGGGGTTGGTGAAACTCCTGATGACCTTGAGAGGTTTGAAGCTGACAGGTTCATTTCACGCCTCCTTGGAATGGGGGATCTCAAATCCCTGCTTGAAAAAGCCGAGGAGACTCTCAAAGCAGAAGATTTTGATATGGAATCGATGCTCAGCGGGAAATTCACTCTTAAAGATATGTACAAACAGATGGAAGCAGTGAACAAAATGGGCCCTCTTAAGCAGGTCATGTCCATGATACCCCTTGGGAAACTGGGAATGAAGGTCTCGGATGATATGTTTGCCGTTACCCAGGAAAAAATGAAAAAGTACAAGTACATCATGGATTCCATGACCGACAATGAGCTTGAAGACCCGAAACACATCAACAACCCAAGGATCACACGGATAGCCCGGGGGTCGGGAACAAAATATGATGAGGTGAGGGAGCTTCTGAAATACCACAAAATGATGCAAAAGACCATGAAAGGTATGAGTGGCGGCGGAAAGTTCAACATGCAGAAAATGATGAAGAAATTTGGAATGTGATGTCCACTATTTTGATTATGATAATATGATCATGGAAAATATTTATAAGGAATGAGATTTATATTACTTATGGGGCAGCGGCATCGCATCCATCCCCTCCGATGTTTCCGCAACGCCCCCTTTATCTCCGACAACAGGAAATTCCTGCTAATTTAATAGGAACTTCCATGCAGGGATTATTTCGATATCTTCAACAATCCCTTCCTTTTCCAGGTGATTATTATGGCTTTTTTGATCTGCCTTTAAATTCTTCCCTGGAAACGCTTTAATACTAAGGAAATTAATTAATTTATACGGAAAAATGGGAGTGAAAGTTATGGATAAAAAGAAATCAGAGAAGAAGCCAGAAAAGGAACATGTTGCTGGTGTAGGCGAGAAAGAGCAACGTGAATACGAACATATCAAAGAATCGGCTGAAGAATCGGGTCGCTATGGGAAACGGGCTAAGGAAGTAGCCGCAAGGACGGTTCTGAAACATCATAAAGAGAAAGGTCATGAGAAAGGTGAATAGGAATCCGCAACTCCCCCTTTATCTCTGATAATGAAAAATTTCTGTAATTTAATAGGAGCTTCCATGCAGGAGGTTTCGATATCTTCAAATTTGATTACATCCTGATGTTATAAAATTTGACTTTTTATGACATTGCGATGTCATTGTTTTTCAGTTTTTGAAACTTTTTATTATCTTTTGATTAAATAAATCCCCCATTTTTTACGTTATAATTCATATCATATATTGTAACATTTCTGATTCAATCTCTTTTCATTTGAAAGATGTGGATCTTAATGCAAAGTTATTCGATAGTCTGGTAGTCTTTGAGCATCAAACTGCAAGAGGGCGATTTTTTAGGATTTTAAATACCTTGGGCAGCCTATATACCTGTGATTTATCGGCACAACTCTATCTGCGAGGGTATTTCAACTCATAAAATATATTACCTTATAATTTATAATTAAGGTGTAAATGTGGAGTGCGCCCCTCAAAGTAGACAGGTAGTTAAGGTGTGTCTTAGAGAGGGAAAACATGGGAAAAACATCAAGAAAAAGATATACACGTGAATTCAAGCTCTCCCTAATCAGGGAGCTTGAAAGTG
>CABMCA010000017.1 GCA_902384525.1 uncultured archaeon | reverse complement strand
TCGCTTGATATGAAACATGATTCAATCTAAGCATCTGGTAAATTTGCCCCAGCTGGGAGAATAATTCGGTTTTGATCTTTTCCCATGCAGTTCTTTGTTCTTCAAGCATTTTCCCGCAATGTTTGCATAGATACTTTCCGATCTTTATTCTGCCAAGTCCCTTTTTCGTGTATGGGTTAAAACCATTATGCACAGTTGAATTTTTGCATTCGGGACATTGGGGCGGTTTTATTTTACGGAATATGCAGGTTTCTGTGTATTCATAGTCATTACCAAAATCCCCAAAAACATTTAGCAGATTTGGGATTTGCGATATATTTTTAAATGTAGAAGATATTGTAACCATGGTCAGTAGCAGGTAATATCATTACATTAAAGAATAAATAAGTATTTATTGTGATGATATTACTTTGACCATAACTGAATTATGTAACTGTGCCATAAAAATCAGTGATTATATAGAGCCAGACCAATTATATTTAGATTCCTTGAGCCTATCGACTTTGAAAGGGCATGGGAGCTTTATCTACAATTTAAAGATAAGAATTTTAGTTTCATGGATTGCACCAATATTGCAATAGTTGAAATATCGTGATCAAATCGAAAGCATAATATACATTGCCCAACACGATTCATACAAAAACGGGTATTGGTTGATGATTTGATATGAAGATAGGAAGATTTATTATTTTATTGTTTTTCATGTCTGTCGTATTTTCGACAGCGGCATATGCAGCAGAAGCTAACTTTACAGCATCTTTACTGACGGCGAATGATGTTAATTGTAAAAAATGCCATACTGCCACTCCACACGTTATCCATGCCAATAAGCCGGTGGAATGCGTGAACTGCCATGGCGACAAGCTGAATGTATCAATACCCCAATGCACAAAATGCCATAATGGGCCGATCCACCAGGTACATGCAGGAAAAGTGGCAACACAGACTTGCGCATATTGCCATAAAACTATAACTGATGTACATAATAATCTTTTAAAAGATGCAGTATGCTCCCATTGCCATAAGGACCTGATACAGGTGCATGGAAACGATGCAGCCTGTGTAAAATGTCACAAATCCCCTCCGGCAATTGTTAAACCTGTTAAATCACCGGAAATGACCCTCATTTGCCAGGACTGCCATTCGGCTTCCAGCGTTGCAACTATCCACGGGGCAGCAGATGATAAGACAGGATGTTACGGATGCCACAAAGGTACTTCTAAAGCCAACGGCAGCGAGATACCACACGCGATCCATGCTTCAAAGGTAGACTGTCAAAAGTGCCACCAGGAAAATGGGCAGGTTGTAGTACCAAAATGCACAAGATGCCATGATATTGACACACTGCATGCATTCGGTAAAATAGGAAAATTAACATCGCAAAATGGATTGAAGTGCTCTGCCTGCCATACGGACGAAACCAAATTGTCAGCACAGCAGGCAGCTTCGTCCCAGCCGGCAAATACTGTTACAGTTGCATCACCTGTGGAAACGGCCATACCTGGAAACACACCGAATAATGCCAATCCCCAGGCTTCACCAGCGAAATCTCCAGGATTTGCCGGAATATTCGCAATAGGACTTGTAATTGCAGGGTATATTATCAGGAAACGGGGCTTGAATTAAGAAAACAGAATAAATAATCCAAAACCAGAGGCGGCTTCAGGCTGCCTTTAGTGTGATCACGGGTTTACTTGCGCCAATCTTGCAGGAATCAGAGCATATCATACTAATCTCACATGGTATTTAAAAAACGGTTAATTGATGTGATTATGTAAAAATACACCATTTACAGTAAAATGCAATTGGAGCATTATAAAACCTTCATGTAAATATCAATCAACTATTATATAAATTAAACCATGAGTTCATTTTGTAAATGTGTAAAATTATATTATATGTAGACAACTTTCAAATATAAAAATTAGCCAATGAATTTGTGATATAATAAGACTTTTAAAAAGGATGAGATTATTTTCCATTCTACATAAAAATGCAAGAATTATGGATTATTTTTTTTATTATGATCAGATGTTATGATTATTAGAATCATTATAATCTAGCATATTAAATAAAATAGAAAGATTTAATTATAGGAAACCTATAACTATCAAAAATTAAGACTGTTAATAAGGTGGTGAAAAGAGCCTGTGAATTTTTAAATTCATTCTGGCTTTTGCCGTTAACAATCTTTGAAATCTAAAGAGAATAGCGCACTGCAGGTGGTTAAATATGGTGTTTGATAGGAATAAAAATGGGTGGATGGAAGTATCGATTGCAATGGTGGAAGTCATATTGGTAAGAACTTGTTCGGGAAGAGCACATGCGGTGGATGGTGGCAGGAATTAATCATACAGATACAAAGTCATGGTGAAAAATATGGTGGAGTATAAAGTTTATAGAGGGCACGACCTCAGAATCGTGATTGGAATAACGGCATTGATATTACTGATGGCAGGCAGCACAGCCGCGATTGTGGCAAGTGTTGGTATTGATGATGATACAAAAATAACTCGAGGAAATTTTGATCTCGAAGCTGGTGTTATTTCCCCTAATTATACTGATTTGGATTCAAAAGTTCGATCTTTTCTCTCAAGAAAATATCCCACATTTAAAATTGATCCTGAAAAGTTGAAGATTGACTCCTCAAATATCGCCAAGGCTTCAAAAGATTTGTCGATATTAAAATATGTCGAGATATATAATGGGCTGCCAGTCTATTCAAGCCGTGTGATAGTAGCAGTTCAAGATGGAAAGATAGTAACCCTCAAGTCAAATTACCATTCCAAAATAGATATTAGCACCGAACCAAAAATGAACGAGACGGACATTATGGTGGTTGTGGAGAAAGATGTTGGAATTCCGATAAAAAAGTCTGGTTCAAAACTGCAAACTAATAACGTTAAGGATTTGCAGGCATTAAGACCCGAAAATGTTACAAAAAAGAACAATTCTGGGAAAGTTGAATTGGAAAAAGTTTCGTTGGTGATCTTTCCAGAGCGCATGAGCAATGGGATTGAATATCATCTCGCATACAAAATAGAACTTGGATTGATCAACTCCCCTCCAGCAAAATGGGTGTATATAGTTGATGCGAATGATAGCGAAATCCTGGAAAAATATAACCGGGTTGTTTATAACACTTTGAATGGTAAGGCCACAGGATCAGTTTATCCTGAGAATCCAATTCAGGCTCCTGTCACAAAGAATTTCAGCAATATGACCTTATTTGATTCTCAAACCTCTCCAAATAATGTTTTCTGGTCAGGAAAGGGAAACAATCTTTATAATTATATAGTGACAAAAAATCCAATCGATCTTTCTGGTGTTTCCTCAGCAATCCTTGAATTCAAAACAAAATATTTCATAGAGAAAGATTATGATTTTGGTTACGCTACTATTTCAACAGATGGCATCAATTATTATTGGTATGAAGAATATACAGGCAATCTAAATGATTGGAGTACAAGACGAATAGACTTATCTGGTTTTGCTGGACAGCAGATATGGATTGGTTTCTTTTATATTACTGATTCATCGGTACAATATGATGGAATGTATATTGACGATATAAATATAGAAACAAACATCGGTACAAAATTTAGCGATTCGGGAGACTTTTTTACAAATTGGAATAACAATGGTTTTTCGGTAATTCCTCAGAATGTAGATATTTATTCTGCCATAGGGAATACTGGATATGATGGGGCTTACAGCTTATCAGGACTGCCGAATAGCTTTGTTTTGCATTCTGAACTTTCCGGGCCATATGTTCATGTAGATAATTATTCTGGAATTAATGAATACCTGAATATAAACATCAATACACCATCCACGCAAAATATTGATTGGGGGACTTATGATACATCCTATAAAAAAGAACAGTCTAATGTGTTCTATGATGTTAATAAAGTCCATGACTTTTTCACAAAGGGAAGCACGTTCAATATCGATTCCATGAACTACCAGACGAGTGCATATCTTCAGTATCCCGACACCTGCAATGCATTCAGTGACGGCATAGATATATACTTCTTCGGGGCTGGAGGCGGCTGCGAAGCGACATCGCTATTTAGCGACATAATTTATCACGAATACACTCATAGCGTAGTTGACCATGTTTATACAACAGTACTACCTTACAGTGGAGAAAGTGGAGCGCTCAATGAAGGATGGGCTGACTATTTTGCAACCACAATCAATGGCAATCCCTGTATGGATCACTTTATTGGTAGCGGCTGCATGAGAAATTTGACTGATATTTATATATATCCGGATGATATTGTTGGAGAAGTTCACGATGATAGCAGGATAGTGTCAGGCGCAGCATGGGGTCTCAGGCAGAGGCTTGGTGCTGGCACGGCAGATGCTCTTGTTATCAATGCAATGAGACTTGAACCTTTCAATTTTACAGAATATCTTGAAGATATTATAGTAGCCGATGATAACAATGGAAATCTTGTGGATGGTACACCGCATCTATTGGATATTTGCACAGCGTTCTATCAGAACCACGGAATCTATTCTTCTTACTGTACTATTAGCCCAGTCCATAACATCAATAAGGGTACCAATTACACCACCATCCAGGCAGCCATCAACGATGCCAGCCAAGGCGATGAGATCCATGTGGATAGCGGGACGTATTACGAGAACGTGAACGTTAACAAAAGGCTCATCTTGCGCGGTATCGGGAGGCCTGTGGTTGATGCAAATGGTAGTGGAAGTGCTATCACACTTTCTGCTGATGGTATAACACTTGATGGATTTACTGCGGAGGGGGCACACTCATCATATTACCCAGACTACTCTCCAGAGGCAGGGATCAACGCTACTTCAAATAACAACGTTCTGTTAAACAACACTGCAAACTGGAACGACCACGGCATCTCTCTATGGTCTTCCAGCAACAATACACTGATCGGCAATATTGCATCAAATTTCTACGATGGCACAGGCATCTCTGTGTCCTCTTCCAATAACAACACACTGATCGGCAATATTGCATCGCTTGATGGTTACGGTTGGGGTATAGGTATCTCTGTGTCATCTTCTAATAACAACACACTGATCGGAAACACTGCCAACTTTAACATCTACTGTGATCCTACTGGATGCCTCGGCGATGGCATCACGCTGTCGTCATCAAACAACAACATGCTCAGCGGAAATGATGCATCGAGCAATGCTGAGGGCATCACGCTGTTCTCATCAAACAACAACATGCTCATTGGCAATAATGCTTTGAACAACGAGGAAGGCATCACATTGCTCTCATCAAACAATAACACACTAAGCGGCAATAATGCGAATCTTAACAAGGGCTTCATACCAGAATACGCGATGAGCTTCGGCTACGGCATTTCTCTATCCTCATCCAACGACAACACACTAAGCGGCAACAATGCAAATGAGAACTTGGAGTACGGCATCACGCTGTCCACTTCTAGCAACAACACTCTAATTGGCAACAATGCAAAAGGTTGCTATTACTACGATTACTGCTATGTCGGCACAGGCATCTCCCTATACTCTTCCACAAATAACACACTCCTCGGTAACAATGCCACCTCAATAGGTTTTGGAATCTTCCTTAATTCCTCTAACTTCAATAAAGTCACCAACAACAATATCTCAAATATCACGTCCGTTGGAATCAAAGTCTATGACACTTCAACAAATAATACCATCAGCGGCAACAAAGTTGCCAATAGCAGTTCTGGAATGTTTTTCGTCTACGCCTTTAACACCACGGCTTTCAATAACATAATGGAAAACAACAGCTTTAACTTTGGAGTAGGCGGTAATCTCTCATCCCATTTTGCGGGAAATAATATCGATACAACAAATCTCGCTAATGGAAGACCTATATATTATATAAAATACGGGAAAAACACTATCTATGATAGTTCAACAAAAGCAAGCACATTCTACTGTATTTTATGCAATAATGTGACTATAAAAGACCTGGAAATGTCTAATATGGATCGAGGAGTATATTTCTGGGAAACCAACAGCTCTCAACTCCAAAATATAACGGTTAAGCAAAGTGGATGGGGGATCTTCCTGAGAAATTCTTCTGATAACTCGATCAAGGACAGCAAATTTTTCACCAACAATCTACAAAATTATTCTGAAACAGGAGTAACGGTATATTATTCAGATAACAATACTTTTGAAAACAATACTTTTATTTCGAATAAGTATGGAATGGAACTATATTCATCAAGTAAAAACACCATCTACAACAATTATTTCAATAATACTAATAATTTTATTTTCAAAGGGATAACAACTTATGTGAACACCTGGAACACAAATAAGAAACCAGGCACGAACATTATTGGAGGGTCTTATCTTGGAGGGAACTTCTGGGCTAATTCAACAGGCAAAGGTTTCAGCCAGACCTGTTCTGATAGTAATATTGATGGATTATGTGATCTAAAATATACGCTAAATGGTAACAATTCTGACTACCTGCCCCTCAAATACAAATCTGCTCTAGGAATCACAGTCGTCTCTCCCAATGGTGGAGAAAACTGGACACCAGGAACAACGCATATGATAAACTGGACATCGACGGGCAGTCCAGGAGCGTATGTTAAAATAGAACTCCTGAGACCTGGTGTCGTGAATAAAGTGATCATATTAAGCACACCCAATGATGGTTCCCATCCATGGCTAATTCCAGCGACACAGGCACCCGGAACTGACTATAAGGTGAGGATAACAAGCACCTCCAACGTTGCTTACAATGAAACAAGCGACAACAGCTTCACTATCCCGACTCCATCTTTCTC
>CABMCA010000016.1 GCA_902384525.1 uncultured archaeon | reverse complement strand
TTTGGTCTTTGCCTTAAAAAATAGTTAACTTTTCGATAATTGTCGTTTATGGAGATAGATTTGTTATCAGGTTGTTCTCTTTTCCGTCGATAGAATCGGCAAATCACTGGATTTTAGGATTGTGCCGATTTTTATCATCAGCATTTCTGGCAGCTATAAGGCAGAAGTGTCAATAAGAAGGCTCATGGATTCCCGTAAAGATATGTCTTTTGAATTAGAAATATCCTCAAATAGTTTCACTTATTATAGATACAAAAACAATAAAGATCTAACTATCATGAACTCAATAATCCTTCCGAATGCAATAAAATACGACGGCTCCCAGATCGCGCCATTATGGGCTTACAGTATGGGAATCAAAGGCGATTCCATAGTGATTTTCCACGGCCCCATGGATGTGACGTTTGAAAACATGAAGGACCTTGAAGATGAGAAAGCAGGGAAAACCATAAAGGGCGACGACCTGATCCATTTTATTGTAGAGAGATTTGATTCACCTGCAAGTATGCAGCTTGCTTATTACATGCAGCGCCTACTTATCGTAAACATAAGGGATGTGCTTGGAAAACACGGCATAAAAACAACCCGGAATGGTGACGATCTTTTTGTGGATAACGGAAAACTCACTGTAAGCATTGCAAGTGCGGGTGTAACAAGTGAAAAAATCCATTGCGGTATCAATATCACAACACAGGGAACGCCTCACGATGTCAGGACTGCCGCACTAACTGAAATGGGGATAAAAGACTGGAAAGCAGTCGCAAAAGATATCGCAGATAATTTTGTCCGTGAAATTGAGGATATTGAAGGCGATATCGTTAAAACAAAAAGCCTATGAAATTAATTAAAACAGATATTATCCTGATACTCATTGGTTTTGCAATGGTTTTCATAGGGACTATAGTTTCCTCGCAAAAAACAAATATCGGCGGTCTTATTATGATCGGCCCTATCCCCATAGCGTTCGGGACATCCCCTGAGATCACGGTGATAGCGATGCTTATTGGCGTTGTCCTGATGCTGTTGATGTTTTTCATCGGGAGAAGAAATGAAACTCCCGGAAAAAAAAGCATTCAAGTTTTAGATACGGAACCTGAAACAAAAGTAAAAGGTGGAGGTGTAATATTGATCGGTCCAATACCGATTGTTTTTGGTTCTGACAAACGATATGCGATCATTGCTATTTTATTGACTATAGCGCTTATGATCCTGGGAATAATATTTTTATATTATACCGTATAAAATATTAAAAGTTACAATTGTGGAAAAGTAACTATTTTTTAGAATAATAATAATACACGCAGATCGCTACTATAAGAATTAAAAAACTGATAGCATTCGCCATAACGATAATGGCATCCCCAAGATGTATCCCATACAACGTCCACAAGAAAACACCTGCACTGAACTGGCATAAAGTTACAAGGCTCACATCCTTTGAGGATCTGGTTTTATGCATTTTGATTATCTGGGGCACAAAACCAAATGTAGTCAGCAATGCGGCAACAATCCCTATTAAATACCAGTACATTTCCTTCAAAACAGCCTCATTTTCCGCTTCTTCCGATCAGTAAATTCATCAGCCTGTGTCCCTCCACAAGCCTGAAAATCCCTTCTTTTGCCGCGAATTCATCATACCTGTCCACATAATCAGCACTTTCCACAGAAGAATAAATTGCAAAGGGAACTGGTTCTCTTGTATGCGTTTTTATGGAAATGGGGGTTGGATGGTCAGGTAAAACAAGTATTTTATAATCCCCGAATCCGCCAAGTTCATTAAGCATACCTCCTACCACTTTCTCATCGAAATCAGAAATAGCTTTTATTTTTGCTTCTATATTTCCCATATGTCCTGCCTCATCAGGCGCTTCGACATGCACAAGGACAAAATCCCGTTCTTTTAGTGAATCAAGTGCATATTGTGCTTTTCCGGAGAAATTAGTATCAAGATATCCTGTGGCTCCCGGAACATCGATGACATTCAGACCTGCATATTTCCCGATCCCTTTTAAAAGATCAACAGCCGAGATTATCGAACCCGAAACCCCGAACATATCTTTAAAAAGAGGCATTTCAGGCGCCTTTCCCTGTCCCCATGGCCAGATAAGGTTGGCTATGTTCTTCCCTGCTTTTTTTCTCTTGTTATTGACTTCGTGGTTTTCAAGAACAGGTTGTGATGCTTTTATGAGTGAGATCAAAAACTGCGAATCCTCATCGCGCGGCAATACATCTTCAACCGATTGCCCTACTACATCATGAGGCGGGGTACACTGTGCAAACTCTGCACGTTTCATTACAAGCAGATGCCTGTAACTTACGCCTGCATGGAATCGGCACGATTTGCCAAGTTCTTTATCTACAGCTTTTATCAGGATACCGGCTTCCTCGCTTGAAATATGGCCTGAACTATAATCCGCAATCAACCCGTTTTTCTCTGTAATAAGATTGCACCTGAAAGCGATATCGTCTTTTTCAAGATATATTCCTATACTTGCGGCTTCAAGCGGACCGCGGCCTGAATAATATTTATCAGGATCATATCCCATTATTGAAAGATTCGCAACATCGCTGCCCGGCTGCTTATCATCGGGCACGGTTTTTGCGACACCGCATTTTCCATGCTTTGCAATAAAATCCATATTAGGGGTATCTGCTGCCTGAAGTGGGGTCAAACCACCAAGTTCCGGAATAGGATAATCGGCCATCCCATCGCCGACGAGGACAATATATTTCATGTCCCCCAAGAAGGATTGCTAATACAATAAAATATCGGTTGGTTCAAGAATTAGCTTTTTACCACAATAGCAATGATCAGAACCATAACGACTACGGATTGGGGTATTACATACCATTTTACCATTTTCTGTATCCCATTAACGCGGTTGTTCAGTTCATTCAAATCTTCTGTAAGCTTCTTAACCGAATCATCGTTTTGCGGTGAAGTAACTATTATTTCAGGTTTAACAACCTGTTCCAGGGGTTGTGCAACTTTTGCTACAGCCCTTACATTCTGGTTGATAGAACATGTTTTTTTAGGTTTTACTATTGCGGGCCTGGCCTTTTCTATAGGCTTGAAATTGGGATCTCTCCCTTTGCCTAAAGTCTGGAAGATCTGGTCTTCCGTTACGTCAAGTATCGACATTTTGTATCCTCTTACGCAGTTATTACGTTATACAGTTATATAATAGTTATTGTGTAGCATGTGTGAAAAAAATCTCATTGCCATCTGATTTTCTCAAATCCGTCGGTTATTTTCCCCAGAAAGGATTACCTCTGCGTTTGATCTCCATGAATGCGATGAGGGTTTCTTTGTCTTCAATTTTCATGGCTTCGAACAATTCCTGTTCTGCGATTTTCGCATGCTTTTCGGGAATATCAATATAAAGCGTATCCCCTTCTTTTATCTGGCGACCAACTATCGGCCCATCGATAGCCATAGCCACTTCTTTTCCAGCCTTAGCCTCGCTTATATTCTCGTTGTTCTCCTGTATTCCTTTTATTATTCCAACAATGGTGCCGTCCTCTTTCATTACTTCAAGATTTGTTTTAATGATACCGCCCATGACACGCACACCAACAACTGCTGGCTTGCTTTGCCTGAACGTACAGTCTGGCATGATAATAAATCGTCCTGGTTTGATAATTGTCTCGTAACGTTTTTTCTCAAGAAGTTGCTTTTGTTCCTCTACCCATTTTTTATAATCTTCTATTATGCGATAAATGACATTATTTGTAAATAATTTTATATCTGAACCTGATAGTTCTTCTTTTGCGTCCGGCAAAACATCTACTTCAAATCCCAGAATTACTGCAAATAGAGGGTCCTTGATTGTTTTTACTTCAGCCACATCACGTTTTGAAATGTCTCCTATATCGGCCTTTCGGATTGGAATATTTTCCTTTTTCAACTCGTTCACAAGGGCTTCAAGTGAGCCGATCGTATCTGATTTGATCAATACGCCGTTAGATTCGGTTTCAATCCGTACTGAGTCTATTTCGGATCTAATGGCGGCTCCCACTTCATCAATATTGCCTGTAGCTACACGGATCTGGGATCCTGCAAGCGCTCCTTCAAGCGATGGAGCTGCGATCTTGATACCTGAAGCTGCCACGACTTTCTTTACCTGTTTGAATTTCTCTTCGGAGCGCATCTCGGAAAGCGGTCTTGGCTTTAACAGGGCTCGTATTTTTGTTGAAATAGGGGCGTTTCTACTTCCCACAACGATCGTGTCGCCTACGTTTAATTCTCCATCATATAATATCACATCAAGCGTTGTTCCAAGACCTGTCTCTTCTTTTACTTCAAGAACAGTCCCGACGCCCGGACCGACAGCCCTGTACTCAAGGTCTTTTTCAAGGAATTTCTGGGCAAGTCCCATCAATATCATAAGAAGATCCGGTATGCCCTCTCCTGTTTTCGCACTCACGGGCACAATACCGATGTTTCGCTGGAAATCCCGCACCCTGTCATACCTGTCAGAGCTTAAGCCCATTTCATAGAGTTTGCCTATGATCACATATATTTTTTCATCAAGTCCGGTTTGTGCAAACCCGGTCTGCTCAGGAAAAGATAATATGAACGGCTTTCCTGGTTGCGGATTCCATCCGGGTATTTTATCGATCTTATTTCCTGCTACAATAAATGGGGTTTTGAATCTCTTGAGGATTTCCACAGCTTCAAGCGTCTGGGGCTGGAATCCTTCATTTACATCCACAACAAGAACTGCAAGATCAGCAAGCGCCCCGCCGCGAGCCCTCAGGGTAGTAAATGCCCTGTGGCCGGGAGTATCGATAAAAAGAAGCCCCGGGACCTTTGTATCTCCCTTAAATATCGGGCCGCATACACGTTTTATAATTTCAAGCGGTACTTCTGTCGCTCCGATATGCTGGGTTATAAGCCCTGCTTCACGCTCTGCTATTGTGGTTCCTCTTATCTTATCAAGAAGTGATGTCTTACCGTGATCCACATGTCCCATCACGCATACGATGGGGGTGCGCAGATTTTCGCCCATATTCTATAGATAATGTTAAAAGTATATAATAAGGAGCGTTTTTTAAAAAGGAAACTTTAATTTTCGTATATACAGGCTTCGTCGGCCCTTGTATATCCTGCTATTTCGGATTCCTTAAAATGGATGGTTATTTCCCTGGTCGCGGATTCAGGAGAATCACTTGCATGGACGATATTGCGTCCTGTATCCAGTGCCAGATCGCCGCGTATGCTTCCCGTAGCAGCATTAACGGGGTTGGTAGCGCCGTTAACTGCGCGCATCACAGTTATTGCATTTTTCCCTTCTATTACCATCGAAACCGATGGCCCTGATGTTATGAAACTTATCAGGGAGTTGAAAAATGGTTTTTGCGCATGCTCAGCATAGTGTTTCTTTGCAGAATCAAGTGACATCGTATTCATACGCATAGCCACTATTTTGAGTCCACGCCGCTCGATCCTGCTTATAACTTCACCGATAATACCACGCTGCACTCCATCGGGTTTAACCATCACGTATGTACGCTCCAATATCTCACCTTATGTTGCTGTTTTTCCCCTGGCTTTCCTCCCAGCTTCGGTCCATGCGACCTTTCTTGGGATCCTGCCGAGATTCAAATTACTCTGGCATTTAGAGGAGCAAAAATAGAACACAGTTCCATCTTTCCTGGCATATAGCTTGCCTGTACCGGGTTCAATTGCACCTCCGCAGAATGAGCATTTTCTTTTTTCCATGATCTCACCTTGACATTAATTTCTTTGCTTCTCGTGAGGTCTCAAGCAGTATCAGGGTATCACCAAGTTTTACCGGTCCCACGACATTCCGGGTAATGATCCTGCCTTTATCCCTGCCATCCAGTACCCGGCACTGTATCTGCATGGCTTCGCCATGCATGCCGGTCTTGCCTACGATCTCAACTATTTCGGCAGGATATCCTGCATCTTCATCAGCCATGATCTCACTTCTTTAATGCCTGGACTTTCTGTGCCACTTCTTCTACAAGCTCTTTACCTTTTCCAGGTTCAACAATCGCAGCTGCGCCGCTGCCCACACTTAATCCACTTGCTGCACCAAGTTCCACCTGTTTTTTCACATATATATAAGGTGTATTCTTTTCTTCGCAAAGTGCGGGAAGATGCATGACAATTTCAGGCGGATTTACGTCTTCGCCTATTATTACAAGTTTTGCGATACCGCGCTCGATCGCTTTTGTGGCTTCGTTTGTTCCCTTCTTGATCTTTCCAGTATCCCGTGCCATCTCAAGAGCTTCTAATGCTTTATTGGATAGTTCAGCGGGAACTTCAAATTTTATATAGGTTGGTTGTGCCATATTAATTACTTCCTTCAGGATTTTATCCTTCATCATTCATTTGAATAAAAGTATCGGCGCTTTCTACAGCATGATATGCTATATATTTTGCGCCTAGGATGTCTCCTCATTCAAAACTGTGAACAGTTCTGGTGATACTATTTTAACAACGGTATAATTTCCACTCTGATTGACTTGATATTGTTCGAAACCTTTTTGTGTGCTGTTGGCTTTTGACTGGTTAAGTTTTCTCAAAACAGTTGAGTTTGCATCAAGATAAGCTGTGGTTCTTTCATAACTTCCATTGACAATTCCAACGCCAAAGTAGAACTGCCTGGCAAATGTTATATTTGAATTAACAATCTGGAACGGCGCTGGTTCCACTTTACTTATAAGTCTTTCATACTGATCATATGATGTATTTGTTTTATTTTGCCCATAAATAATTTCCAGAACATTTTCAGCAGTCTGGGGTGGAGCAAAAATAACAGGTGTTCCCATTATGTTATACATCCCATAAATATCCTTTTCCTGACGTACCAAAATGTTGGTATCAGGTACAACTATATATTCAAAATCATTATTCTGGGTCATCATTGTGCTTAAAAGAAGCAGTGAGCTGTTATTTCCTTCCCGGATCCCTGCGTAATATAATTTTGTAGCATTCGATTTATAGAGCTTTGTATCTACTTCCTGAATTAATCCGCCGATCATTGTACTTTCCGATCTTGTCCATTGCATCATTTGCGGGGTCATGCTTTCAAGATCCACGTAATATGCTACTTCAGCCCCCGGGGGCGTCATTTTGAGAGAATCAGAAATAGAATAGAACGGCTGGTTAATCGTCCATAAGCTCGGGTCGTATTTACCCAGATCCGTATTCGGATTATTGGTTTGCTGCGTGGTGTTGTCTTTTGCCCCTATGAAAAAATAAGCGAATACCGAGCCTAACATTGTAAATACAAGAAAGGCTGCCAGTAATTTATATGCCAACTGCTGATTCATGCTACACATAATTACTTTTCTCATATTAAAGGGTAACTTTTATATACGATGTACGTAATTATACATTAATGTACATGAATGTACAATGATCTTTATGAAAGACTATATCAATAAACTTATCCAGAAACAACACCTCACAACAGAAGAGGCACAGCTTGCGATATATAAAATATTTACCGATGCGACTGACATCCAGATAGCAGCATTTTTAACGGCCATGAAAATGAAAGGCGAAATACCTGCCGAGATCGCAGGACTTGCATTGGGAATGAAGAAAGCCGCCAATATCATTAACCCGAAAGTCAACGGGATACTTATCGATACTTGCGGGACAGGCGGCGACTCAACGGGAACAATTAATGTAAGCACTGGCGCAGCGCTTGTGGTTGCAGGAGCAGGCGTTCCTGTTGCAAAGCACGGGAATTATTCTATCACTTCAAGATCTGGAAGTGCTGATGTGCTAAAAGAACTCGGTGTAAAGATAGATGCGCCTCCCGCACAGGTGGAAAAGACAATTGAGACAGTTGGCATCGGGTTCATGCTTGCCCCGGTATTTCATCCTTCGATGAAGCGTGTGGGGCAGATAAGGCGCGACCTGGGTTTCCGGACTGTTTTCAATATCCTTGGGCCGCTAACAAATCCCGCGAATGCAAAGGCGCAGGTGATAGGTGTATTTGACAGCTCCCTATGTGAGCCAATGGCAAACGTACTCAATATCCTGGGAACAAAAAGGGCGCTTGTTGTCCACGGCAGCGGCATGGATGAGATCTCGACAACCGGTGAAACACAAATTGTGGAACTGAATAGCGGAAAGCTTACAAAATACACTACAACACCTGAAAAACTTGGTGTTAAGCGCGCTGCAATGGGCGATATCGCCGGGGGCACACCAGAAGAAAATGCAAAGGATATCGTGGATGTTCTAAAAGGCAAAAAAGGAGCAAAACGGGATATCATTGCTGTAAATGCAGGTGCAGCACTCTTTGTTAGCGCAAATGCGGAAAATCTTGCAGCCGGAATAAATCTGGCAAATAAAGTAATAGATAGCGGCGCAGCGCTAAACAAGCTGAAAGAACTCGTAAACACGGCAGGAGAGCCTGAAAAACTTGCACGGTTCTTATAAAAAGGGTTGAATGATGAAAGTAAAGATATGCGGTATAAAGAGTGAACGCGACCTTGCCGTGGCAATTAATGCAGGTGCGGATGCAGTGGGATTTATCACCGAAGTGCCTGTTGATTCTCCAAGGAAGATCACTCTTTCTGAAGCGTCAAGATTAATAGCCCATGTGCCGCTTTTTGTGACCTCTGTACTCGTCATCATGCCAGAAAGTGCGGATGAAGCTATCAATATGATCCATGTAGCAAAGCCCACTGCCGCCCAGATTCATAATTCACTCCCCTTTGAAGAACTTAAGAAGATAAGAGAAACAGGCGTGAAACTCATCAAAACAATTCCCGTTTCAATACATGCTGATGCGGATATGCTAATTGATCTTGTAAAAGACCTTTCGGGAATAGCTGATGCAGTACTGCTTGATACTGTTCTTGATGGGAAGACCGGGGGAACTGGTGTTACGCACAACTGGGAATTAAGTTCAAAAGTCGTTCTGAACGCTGGTCTTCCTGTGATATTAGCCGGCGGCCTGAGCCCGGAGAATGTAAAAGCTGCGGTTCAATGTGTCCGGCCACATGCAGTCGATACGGCATCAGGCGTTGAGACCGATGGAAGAAAAGATGAAATGAAAGTTATAGATTTTATAAATAACGCGAGAATGACATGAAATTTGATATTGGTGCAGAGGAATTCATTCGCCTCGCAGAAGACAGACCAGCGATAATCCAGCTTAAAGCAAAAGTGAACGCAGATTGTTCACCGCTTGAACTTTATGCCTCGCTTGATAAAAAATGCGCGTATCTTCTTGAATCAGTCGAGAAAGAAAAAAAGCATGCCCGGTTTTCATTTGTGGGCTCACAACCCGATGCCATAGTTACGGTAAAGAACCGCATGATATCACTTGACTACCAGCACAAGACTGATTTTATAGGATTAATAGAATCCTCACTTTTGAAAGTCTGTGAATTTTACAAAGGAAAAAAAGGCAGGATTAAAGCCGGTTTTGATACAATGGATGCTCTAAGAGCTGCTTTTTCGGCAAAGGATGTTAAATTCAAAGGTGTGGGTTTTGACAGGCAAACATTTCTTGGAGGCGCTATCGGTTTTTGCGCTTATGATATGGTGTATGACTGCTGGCTGGATATCTCTTCCGGGAAAAGCCTCACACCTGATGTGCAGTTTGCGCTTACTACCAAAACCATTGTATTTGACCATCTCACCAATGAGACATTTATTGTCATTACACCGTTTATTCCTGGCGGGGATGATGCAGGAGAGATTTACAATAAGGCGCTTGAAGATGCGAATAAACTTGCTTCAACAATTGAATCTGCCCGACCTTCTGCTCTTGAAAAAAATAAACCTTTAAAGATCAACAGCAATATGGAAAAAAGCGAATATGAAGAAATTGTCAGGAAAGCAAAACAACATATTATTGACGGGGATATCTTCCAGGTGGTACTTTCGCGAACGTATGAGGTAATCACTGACCAGACCCCGCTTGAATTATATACTTCCCTGCGAAGCGTTAATCCAAGCCCTTATATGTATCTATTTGAGTTTGACGGTACTGCGATCATAGGTGCAAGCCCTGAGACCTTAATGTCTGTTCACAATAGAAAAGTCATAATCAACCCCATTGCAGGCACCTGCCCGCGCGGCAAAACCCGGGCAGAAGATGAAGAATTTGCAAAAGAAATGCTTGGCAGCGAGAAAGAGAGGGCTGAACATGTGATGCTTGTTGACCTGGGGCGAAACGATGTACGGATGGTTTCAAAAGGCGGGACCGTGAAAGTCGATGATTTCATGTCCGTGATCAAATATTCCCATGTCCAGCATATCGAAAGCACGGTATCCGGGGAACTTCGTGATGAATGCGACCAGTTCGATGCCACACGCGCTATATTCCCGGCAGGGACCCTGTCAGGCGCGCCAAAGATCCGCGCGATGGAGATAATACATGGCCTTGAAAAAGATGCCCGCGGAATATACGGCGGAGGCGTGGGTTATTATTCGTGGAATGGGGATGCTGATTTTGCCATCGTAATAAGGACGATAATAAAGAATGGGCCGAAGGCAATTGTCCAGGCTGGCGCCGGCATAGTTGCAGATTCTGATCCCGAATATGAGTATAACGAGACGGAGCGCAAGATGGCTGCAATGATAAAGGCTATCGGAGGAACATGAAAGTATTATTCGTAAACAACAAGGATTCCTTTGTCTGGAACCTTGTAGATTATGTCTCCATATTTGAGCCCGATACCATTGTCGTTCCCAACACAATTTCACTAAAAGAAGTCAGGGATATAAACCCTGATGCTATTGTGATCTCACCAGGCCCCGGTCATCCTGCAAACCCCAGGGATATAGGGAATTGTCTTGATATTATCAGGGAATCAACCGTACCTGTACTTGGCGTATGCCTCGGCCACCAGGCGATAGCTGTAGCTTTTGGCGGCGAGGTATCTCATTCCCCTTCAGGGCCGCTGCACGGGAAAACAAGTCCTATAAACCATAACGGCAAAGGAATCTTCCAGGGGTTGCCCGATCCACTTGTCGGAGGAAGGTATCATTCACTTGCTATTACAAGATTGCCTGAAGTGCTTGATGTGACAGCGCGGACAGAAGATGGGATAATTATGGGAATCAAGCATAAGAAAAGGCCGATATATGGATTGCAGTTCCATCCTGAGTCCGTGCTTACGCCGCAGGGATTGAAGATAGTGGAGAATTTCCTGAAAGATAGCAAAACACTGGATGATATAGAAGATGATTGCAGGAAAATAAGAGCCTCTGCGAGGCACAGGAAATGATTGTCCTTGATACGATCTTGATGCACTTATAGCAGGTATCGCTATCAGGAATGGAGCAGATAAGATAGTCTCAAGAGAAAGGAATTTTTCTGGATGCTTTATAAGTTTAAAAAACATATTAAAGACGGGAAGTCAAAATCATGATATCAGAAAAAAATTTTAAAGGAAGCCAGACTGAAAAGAACCTTCTTGCAGCTTTTGCAGGGGAATCCCAGGCAAGGAACCGTTATACTTACTTTGCCAGCGCCGCAAAAAATGAAGGATATGAACAAATATCTGCGATTTTTCTTGAGACTGCGGACAATGAAAAAGAACATGCCAGGGTTTTCTTCAATCACCTCCAGGGCGGGAATGTGGAGATAACTGCAATGTATCCTGCAGGAGTTATCGGGAACACAGCAGAAAATCTGTTTGCAGGAGCAGAAGGGGAAAAACTTGAATGGGGAACCCTGTACCCAGGATTTGCAAAGGTTGCAGAAAAAGAGGGATTCTTGGAAGTAGCTGAGTCTTTTACGGAAATTTCCGAGGTGGAACAGTTCCATGAAATGCGGTACAGACAGCTGATAAATAACTTAAAGGAAGGTTCTGTCTTTAAGAAAAATAAAACTGTAAAATGGCACTGCAGGAACTGCGGTTATATCCATGAAGGCACAGAAGCTCCTGAGGAATGCCCTGCATGCAAGCATCCGCAGTCATATTATGAGGTACTTGCACAAAACTGGTAAACATTAAACTATATATTTGATTTTAGCATTGGAGTATCTATAATGGATATCCAGAAAATCCGCCGTGATTTCCCGGCACTGGGAAAAAAGTGGAATGGTAAATACTCTATCTATTTAGATAATGCATGCATGACCCTGAAGCCAAAGCCTGTAATAGATGCGATGAATGAATATTATACCGAATATCCAGTATGCGGCGGTCGTTCTATTCACAAGATGGCAAAAAAAGTGGATGAAAAAGTCACACTAAGCAGGGAGAAATTCCAGAAATTCCTTGGAGCATCCTGCCCCGAAGAGATTATTTTTACACGAAACACAACTGAAGGGTTAAATCTTGTTGCCAGTTCGCTGGATTTCAAAAATGGCGACATTGTACTCACAACAGACAGGGAACATAATTCAAATCTCGTTCCCTGGCAGGTGCAGGTGCATAAAAGAGGGATAAAACATATTATCGTCTATTCAAATCCTGACAATACCTTCGACCTTGATGCATTTTCCGAAATATTTGATAAAAATAAGAATGTGCGGCTTGTAAGTATGGCACATACCGCGAACCTTGACGGCTATACAATCCCGGTAAAAGAAATCATAAAGATCGCCCATGACCGGGGCGCGCTCGTGATGCTTGACGGAGCCCAGAGCGCACCTCACAAGCATGTGGATGTAAAGGCGCTTGATGTTGATTTTTTCGCTCTTTCCGTGCATAAGATGGTAGGACCGACAGGCATGGGTGTGCTCTATGGTAAACATCACCTGCTTGAAGAGATCGCACCTTTCATCGTTGGTGGGGATACGGTAAGCGACACAACGTATGAAAGTGCGAAATTCCTGCCCACTCCTGAGAAATTCGAGGCAGGTCTCCAGAATTATGCTGGCATCATAGGTTCCGGAGCGGCAGTGGATTATATCAGCGATGTGGGATTGTCGAATATCGAGGAGCATGAAAAGCGGCTCAATACAATTATCACAAAAGGAATAAAAGACATGCCAGGATTAAAGATCATAGGCCCCGATGATGCGAAACTGAGGGGGGGCATTATTTCATTCACGGTCGAGCTTCCAAAAGGCGGTGATGCCCATGATATCGCCCTTATTCTTGATGAGACCGAGAACATAGAAGTGCGCTCAGGAGCATTCTGCGTGCATTCCTGGTTCAATTACAGGAAATGCGAGGCTGCGGTGCGGGCTTCGCTATATTTGTATAATACTGAGGATGAAGCGAAGAAATTTGTGGATACGCTGGGAAAGACGATCGGGTTGTTCAGTCCGTAGGTAGAGTTCTTCAAACATCAATACTAAAATATTTCTATCGGTAGATACAACCTGTACTTATGCTAATTGAACAGGTAAATCTTGAAAAAGGGAGCGCGATCGGGCTTAAGATGGATATGGAACATGCTCCGCTGCTGGTTATCCGCGCAGGGTGCGGCTTTGTCATGTGCGGGTATCTCAATATGGATATTGCTAATAAACTCGGAGATGTGGCCGTGAGGGTTACCGGAGTCAGGAGCTTTGAGGATGTTTTGAACTCAAAAGCTGTGGATGTTTCAGAAGAAGCAAAGAAACGGGGAATAATAGTTGGAATGGCTGCAAAAGAGGCGCTGAACAGGATGTTTTGATTATTTCTTTTTAACAATCCTCAAGATGGGGAAATTCCCTCTATTTAAAGAAATCTCCAAAAGTATTAAGTATCCATTGCTCTATTAAACGCATGATTTTGTGAATACTTTTCACATTTTAATCATATTATATATACCTGGAGGAAATTAATTGGCAGTTACAAAGACAGAAGGCTGGAAAGCAAAGAAATGGTACAACCTTGTTGCACCTGACATGTTCGGGAAATCAAACATCGGAGAAACCATTGCTGATGAGCCGGAAAAGCTGGTTGGAAGAAACATCGAAGTTACACTTGGGGAGCTGACAAATGATCTTTCCAAGCAGAATACCAAGCTGATCCTGAAAATTGACCGTGTGGGCGGCGATGTCGCTTATACAAAATACATGGGTCATCAACTGACCCAGGATTATCTGCGCTCACTCGTTAAGAGAGAGACATCATCTGTTGAAACTAATGTTTCAGTCAAAACAAAGGACGGTTATACCATAAGAGTAAAACCATCGTGTTTTACCATAAAAAGGGCACGAGAGGCTCAGGTAAAAGCTATCCGCCAGATAATGAATCAGGTTATTGAAGGAAAAGCCAGGGAAATGGATATGGAGCAGTTCGTCCAGGATGTTGTAACAGGAAAACTGTCTGCCAGTATATATCATGATGTCAAACCCATCTATCCTCTTCGCAGGGTAGAGGTCAGGAAAACTGAAATTGAGGCTGAGCCGGGCGCAGTAGCCTCATAAATCTTTTTTTTTATTCTCTAAAAAATTATTAGAGATTGCTTTTTCTCTTCAATTCATTTGCTTTTTCTTTCAATCTCTCATTATCCATCCGCAGCATCATAAGTGTAGCTGCCAGCAGGAAATATGCAGCAAAATTGAAAAGGAGATAGTACAGGACTACTCCGCCTATACCCCCACCCCCGCCGCTTGGACATGGCGGAACAACGCAGGGATGCATCTTTGAATAGAAACGGACAGAAAGAAAACTGATCGGGACGCTTATAAAACCGATTATACCGAAAACCGCTGAAAGCCGTGCTCTTTTTTCAGGTTCCTCTACAGCCTGGCGGATCATCAGGTAAGACAGGTATATTAAGAACAGTATAAGTGATGTATTCAACCTGACATCCCATGATACCCAGTACGCATTCCAGGCAGACTTTCCCCATATTGACCCGCTCACAAGCGTCAGGAAGGCAAATACTACTCCAACTTCAGCCGCTGATAACGATAACATATCCCATTTTTGTTTCTTGCCCCTAAGATACAGGATACTTGAAACAAACACAACTGCAAAACATAGATACGCGGATATTGCTATGGGAAGATGAAAATAGAATATTTTAAAATTATTCGGGTCACCAGCTGCCGACCCTGGATCTATGGGGATGGGCGCAATAAAAAACACTAAATATACCGAGATCAATATCAACACAGTAGTTATTGCATAAATGATTTTTTTAAGCATATTATTCACAGAATTAGTTCGCATGTCTCATAATATTATCCTAAACAATCCATCAATTTTCGTTCCATAAAATCGATTATTCAGTTTTTTAATCTTCGATCGTATATTCAAATACCATTTGCGCTACTACAAAAAATATAATGTCATAAACTACAAGTATCTGCATCTCTCCTGCAACATCCGAAAAATCCCCATTTGCAAGCATCGTTCCGCTCGCAGTTACTGCGGAGAGTATCACAGGGATAAGAACCGGGAATAAAATAACCGGAAGAAGGATCTCGCGGGTTCGTGTATTTACAGTGAGCGCAGATAGAAGTGTTCCCACAAAAATGAACCCCAAAGTACCCAGGATTATCACAACGATCAGGCCCGGAATGTTTTTAATATCATAACTGAAAAGCACAACAAAGATCGGTAGCGTTGCCATTTCCATAAGGAACATCAAAACCGCATTGGACAGGACTTTCCCATTATATATTGCGCTCCTGTCGGCCGGGCAAAGTTTCAGTCCTTCAAGGCATCCCTCTTCCTTTTCACCTGCAAATGACCGTGATAGCCCGAGCATCCCTGCAAACGTGAACGCTATCCAGAGCATACCAGGGGCAAGCAGGTCAACTATCTTTTTATTAAGATTTGACACGAATATTGTGGCTTCATTCCCGAATGCAAAGCTAAAGATCACAATCACAAGAAGTGCAAAGATCACCATGGAATTCAGCATCTGCTTTGTGCGAAATTCCGCTTTCAGGTCTTTTTTTGCGATTTCAAGGAATTTCATTTTCGTTCCTCCACATGTTTTTCATAAATAGCCCTGCACTGGAGCAGGTCACTGATCTCGTTCTCTGTCATCTCATGGGCAATATTCCCGCCTGTGAGAATTATTGCCCTGTCGCATAATGAAATGCCATGCTCTATATCATGCGAAATAAGTACCCTTGTTTTATCCATAGCATTCATGCCTCCGAGTATTCTGTCAAATGTTGCTATGGCATGCTGGTCCAGTCCGGTATAGGGTTCATCAAGAAAAAGAATTGGCGGATCATGTATAAGGGCTCTTGCTATCGAGAGACGCTGTTTCATCCCGCGGGAAAAAGTCCTCACGCGGTCATTTTTCCTGTAGGTCAGACCCACTTGCTTTATTAATTCATCGATCCTTTCTTCAAGCTTGGGTGTGTCATACATCTTCCCGAAGAACCTGAGATTTTCAGCTGCTGTCAGTTCGGTGTAAAGATAGGTTTCATGCGAGATGACACCGATTTTCTTCCTGATCTCAATCGGATTTTCCTTGATGTCAAGACCTTCGATAAGGACCTTCCCGGAAGTAGGAGTGACAAGCGTTGCCATTATCTTGATGAGCGTTGTTTTTCCTGCGCCGTTGGGGCCAAATATTGTGAGGAATTCACCTTTTTCAATCTTGAGATCGATATTTCGAAGGACAATATTAGTGCCGAATACTTTTGAAAGCTTTTCAATTGAGATTATATTGATTTCTCCTGTCTGGTACTAGATAATCTCATACAGGCTTTATATTTTCTGTGTTGATACTATGCAGCATGTCTAGAACCTGAAAATGATATTCTCACGAAAGAAAAAAGAAGGAAAATCAGTGAAATCTGCTATGCTTCAAAGAGGAATCAGCATAAGAGCCCAGACATCCGAGAGTACAGATCATTTTCTCCCTGAGATAGTTCTTTTCACATTTTCCGCATTGTATGGAAAAGGTTCTATTTCCCAAAGACTTTCTTGACTTGGCCGGTCTTTTCTTGAACTTTCCCGACAATTTTTTCTGCTGTGCCTTCGGCTTCCATTTTGGGATTATCGAGGAGCTGCCCTGCAGTTTCCTTGATTTCACCCTTTATTTTGTGAACTTTGCTTTCAACCTCATCTCTTGTGCTGCTTTTCATAGTATTCCTCCGTTTCTTATTTATCTGACTGTAATTTACTTATTTGCGCTCCGGCTAAACTTAGGGGCGCTTGACTTCCAGGGCAGTGATCCGTTTCTCCAGGCTCGCAAGTTGCGGCTCCAGAGCGTCGACGCGTGGGCCCGGTGAAGTGGTCGCCCCGGGTAGTGTGCTCTCCAGCGAGGCGAGTCGTTCCTCTTGTGCCGCATCGCGCGCAGATTGCAGTTCCTCCTCGTGGATCTTGAGGACACTGATGGTGTTGCGCAGCGTGAAGAGCAGGTAAATCGATGCTGCCGTCAGGATAAGTATTGAGGCGCCTATCACGAAGAATGCCTCACGCGTGGAGAATATTCCAGCGCTTTGGACGCCAGAGTATCCCAGAAAGGCCACGATAATCAGGCCCGCGATTACAAGTCCGCCCAGGACAGCATAGGGATAACCGCTTTCCAGTTTTACTTCTTTTCTGGTGACTTGCTGGGTATCTTTGTATATGTTCACGTTACCATTTTCGATCTTCACACTGAATTCATCAGTTCTAACATTGTTGATTTTTAAAATTACATTGGTTTTTTGATTGTTAAGTATTAATGAAAGAAAATTTTTTTCAGTAGCAATTCTTATCTCGTTGTTACCGATTTTTTCAATTTTTGCTGTCCTTACCCAATCAACACCATACTTCTGTTCCAGATATTCTATGAGTCTTCCGTTATCTTTCCCTGGAACATTCTCCCAGTTAAATATATACATATATTCCACTCCTTACTTGATAGTTTTTATTTACAGAAAACAATATTTTTCTAATAATTTTAGATACTAGAAAACAATTGTCCTGTCCTTTGTGTGTTTTCAGCTGCTATTCAGTTTCCATTGCTTCCTTTTCTATACTGGCTATAAAGGATGACGCCCTTCTATGATTCTGAGCAGTATCAAGATGATAGCAATGACCAGCAATATATAAATTAAACTACCAACTGAACCTAACATTCCCAATAACCACAGTATTATCAGAATCACAATTAATGTATCTATTACACTCATGATTTAACCTCTCACGACTATTTTCCCGTGCGGCATGCTTGGATGGTTTGTACAGCTATATTCAAATGTTCCGGCTTGATTAAATTTATAACTGTATGTTTTACCTGGAGCGAGACTTCCTGAATCGAATGAGCCTGATACTGAGGTTATTGTGTGTGGAACATTATCATCATTGACCCAGGTCACGGTTGTTCCCATTGGGACTTCTGCAATATTGGGAACGAAATTAAAGTCTTTAATATTTATCTGTTGTTCTGTGGATATCCGTGCTGATGTTGTTGCTGGTGTTGGTTCCGCGGGTCTGGTCGTAGTTGTTGTGGTACATCCGCTTATTAATACAAATATAACTAACAATCCAATAATCAATGTCTTTTTCATGTTAACCTCCTTTACAATATGAGATTTCTGTATTTTTCCCATATTTCTTTAACCGATTGTTTTCCAGGCGGGATTTAAATTAAGGGAATGTGCCATCTCAAGCGCCAGGATATTGATGCAATAGGCAACTGATGCATGAGTAGGCACGGTAAATTCCCACCCCTGTAGTTCACTCGCTGGCAAACAATATACTGACTACTTTATTAGTATTTAAAACTTTCTGACCATTCATTTAATTTTAAACGACAGTAAAATATAGTTGAAAAAGCAATCATGAATTATAGTGTTGTCGGTTGTGGTGCTGTGCGGTTAATTAATTCTTATTATTTCTTTTTTAGGTTCTGAATAGGTCATAATTACGAATTTTTGTTACTATAGTTATATATAGTGTCTAGATATATGAACGTTTAATCAATAGTATACTGTTTTGATAAAAAATTTCAAGAAATACATAAATAGCTATTTTCGGAATTATGACAAAAAGCAGGGACTTGATAAAAGTGTAATGAGGAGGATAAATAAATGAAAAATATAATTTTAACTACAATAATCAAATTGACACCTGGTCAATTAATTGTACTGGATGGGAGAACATATGCTTTCTGACCTGAAAGAGATAGGTATCAAAAACCTCTCAGAAATTTATGACCTGAAGAGCAGAGAATCGTTCGTTAGCCTGTATATTAATCTGGAAAAAACAAATGAGAGATTTATTGAGAAACGAAAAAAGGCATGCAGATCAGTGTTAAAAGGGAACAGCGAGTTAACTGAGAATTTTGATAAGACAATGCAGACTATCGAGAAATATCTGGTTACGAACGACAGGGAGGAGGGGCAGAAAGGGCATGTGATATTCGCATCGAATGAACACGATTTTTTTAAAGCATTTAAATTGGGGCTGCCAATTGAAGACCTGATGGTCGTGGCTACATCGCCGTATATCCGACCAGTTGCACGATTGATAGAAGACTATGAAACATTCGGACTGGTCGTTCTCGATAGTCACCGGGCAAGAATATATGTCGTTTCCTCTGGCAAGATAGAAGATAAAAACAGGATTGCCAAGGATATCATGAATAAGCACAAAAAAGGCGGGATGTCGCAGGCGCGTTTCCAGAGGTTGAGGCAGGGAGAGATAGAGCATTTTCTGAAAGAAGTCTCGGAGGGGATGGTAAAACTATTTTCGAAAGATAATGTTGTCAAGATCATAATTGCCGGTCCGGGTGAAGCGAAGATATTGCTTCTGGATTTTCTGCCGAATGAGCTTAAGGGCTTACTCCTGGATTTGATTGATGCAGATTTTGATGAAGCCGATGGGTGTCTTGTTTCAAAGGCTGAAGAGGCAGTCCGGAAAGATGAAAAAGAGACGGTTTCAAAGGACGTGGCTCGATTAAAGGAGGAGATTCTGAAGCACAGCCTTGCGGTCTATGGTCTGAACGAAGTAATCGATACGGTGAAAAACGGTCAAATAGAATTGCTACTTGTAAGCAGAGGTGATAAACTCAGTGGTTGGATTTGCGAGAAATGCCAGCTTTTCGATTCCGGTATAAAGGATAAATGTCCAAACTGCAGCGGTAAAGTGGCTGAGGTCGATGTAATAGAAAAGATCATCGATTTCGCTAAACGAACAGGCGCAAAGATTGAGTTCGTTGATGATAATCCGATATTGCAGGATCTCGGCGGCGTTGGTGGTTTGCTGCGATTCAATTTATGAGATAGATTTTCGGGAACTAGAATTATTCAGCATGAATAGGAGTGCTGGTTGAAAAATGAATAGATCTTGTCTTGCAAATCTTCCAGTTATTTTAACCATTAAATCTTTATTCACATACGCTAACTTATGAAAAAGGTGATTTATATCAAACCGGTACTACAGGTGGCTCTTGATGTTTTGGAGACAGAACGCGCTATCCAGATCGCCAGAGAAGCGATAGATGGTGGCGCTGACTGGATAGAAGCTGGAACACCATTGATCAAAAGCGAAGGCATGGATGCTTTAAGGAAACTAAAAGCAGCATTCTCTGACCGGATTATCCTGGCTGATATGAAAACGGTAGACACGGGGGCAATGGAAGTAGAAATGGCAGCCAAAGCCGGTGCTGATGTCGTTATTTTGCTCGGGAGCGCTGATGATTCCACGATACAGGACGCTATAAGATCAGCGCGCAAATATGGGGTGAAAATAATGGCCGATCTGATCTCTGCGAAAAGTCCGGCAAAAAGAGCTAAAGAACTTGCAGAACTCGGTATCGATTATATAAATATTCATGTCGGGATCGACCAGCAGATGATGGGAGAAGATCCTCTTTCCATTCTCAAGTCGCTTAAGATGAATGTACCCATTGCGGTCGCAGGTGGGATTGATGCAAAGAGTACAGCAGCAGCAGTATTATCCGGTGCAAGTATTGTCATAGTCGGCGGAAATATTGTCAGATCATCCAATGTTACGGCATCTGCAAGAGCGATCCGCGAAAGTCTGGATCTGCCGCAGTTATCAATCGAACCTGAAAAATCGATCGATGAGAAGACCATCGATCTTCTAAAACATGTCTCTACCCCCAATATCTCGGATGCCATGCACAGGAAAGGCGCTATGAAAGATATCCATTCGATTTGCAAAGGGACAAAAGCAGTGGGAAGAGCTGTCACAGTACAGACATTTCCCGGAGACTGGGCAAAACCTGTGGAAGCAATAAATGCTGCACTTCCTGGTGATGTTATCGTTATCAATAACAACAGCACCCATGTGGCCCCGTGGGGAGAACTTGCAACGTTGAGCAGCATCAATAAAGGCGTGGCAGGCGTTGTAATAGATGGCGCGGTAAGAGATGTTGATGATATCAGGCGGCTTAATTTTCCTGTTTTTGCGACATCAATTGTCCCGAATGCAGGCGAGCCGAAAGGTTTCGGGGAGATAAATACCGAAATACAGTGCGGGGGGCAGACCGTAAAACCAGGAGATTTTATCGTTGGAGATGATAACGGCGTTGTCGTAATACCACGGGAACGGGCATATGAGATAGCAAGGCGGGCTGTGGAGGTTGAAAAGAACGAGCGGCGAATACGTGATGAAATAACAAGGGGAAAAACGCTTTCTGAAGTATTATATCTTGAGAAATGGGAGAAGAAATGACCTCTGAGACCACATTCTTTATTTCTGTTTTTACTGCATTATTTTCGATCATAAACCCTGTCAGCGGAGTGATGGCGTTTATTTCCATGACCTCCAATATGAAAGAAGAGGATAAGAATTATGTAGCACAGCGTTCTGCAGTTATTGCCTGTATAATTGCGATAATATTTACGATATCAGGGAATTATATAATGAATTTTTTCGGGATTACTGTGGATTCCCTGAGGGTAGCAGGTGGAATTTTACTGTTCCTTGTTGCCATGGATATGCTTTTTGCGAGAACTTCAAGAGAAAGTATTACATCCGAAGAATTATCTGAAGCTGTACACAGGGAAAACATCTCAATTTTTCCAATGGCCATGCCAATGCTGACAGGGCCAGGGGCCATAACGACAATAATCCTGTATTTAACGAAAGGAATTGAGGATTATTCTCTCAATCTGCAAACAGTGATATTAATTGAAGTTGTTGCAATACTGATTATTTTTATCATTACTTTCCTGATTTTCAGATATTCAGATTATTTTAGAAAGGTCGTAGGAATGACAGGCATGCTTGTGATGACACGGCTTATGGGTCTTTTCCTCGGGGCCATAGCAGTCGGGTTTATTGCAGACGGGATATGGAATATTTATACGTTTAAACTGGCGGGTTAAAGTCTAAATGAGAAAAATGAATATTCTGGTGGTTACAGGAAAGCTTGCAAGCAATACAGTAAAAGCTTCTGTTAATGATGGGGCTGATGTTCTTGTTCTTGATATCGAGGTCGCAGCATTTACAACCCCGGCTCTGCTGAGGCGTTCCTTCCCTTCAAAAAAATATGACCTGATACTTATTCCCGGCTTGGCAAACGGTGATTTTCCAGGGCTTGAAAAGGAGGTTGGTATCCCGATAAGACTTGGACCAAAGCATGCGGTGGACCTTGGTTTTGTACTCTCGTTTTCAGAAGGGCTGGATTTTTCATCAAGTATACCGGCATGTGAGCTATTGACCGAGAAAAAGCGTTCCAATGCATTCCAGAAAGTGTTTGAACTGGAACAAACAGCAGATTCGCCTTTATTGTTAAAATCAGTGAAGATCGGCGGGAATTCCCGCATGAAGGTAATGGCTGAAATTGTGGATGCCGGCTCAATGAATAAGAACGAGCTTATTGATAAAATAATTTATTTTGTAGAATGCGGTGCGGATATTATTGATCTTGGGATTTCATTAGATACATCGATCAGCAAGGTCAGGACAGCTGTTGAAACTGCAAGATCCGTAACTGATATTCCCCTCTCCATCGATACGCTTGATCCTGAATCATTAAATGAGGCAGTTGATGCAGGGATAGACATTGTTTTGAGCCTTAATTCAAAAAATATCGATAAAGTGAAGGATAAAATAATCCGGCATCATACGGCTTCGGTCTTAATTCCTGATCAAACAGGTGATATTGAAAGTCTTTTCCAGAACATAAGATCAGCACGGGATCTTGGGATCAAAAATATTATCGCTGACCCTGTGCTTGAACCTGCAGGTCATGGTCTTACACAGTCGATCAACAGGTATTATGAATTCAGGAAACGCGACAGAGCTACGCCTTTATTCTTCGGTCTGGGTAATGTGACTGAACTTGTTGATGCAGATTCTATCGGGATCCATGCGATTCTTTCAAGCATTGCAATGGAGCTTGATGCAAATATCTTATTTACACCGGAATTCAGTCATAAGGCTCATGACAGTGTCAACGAATTAAAGATTACTTCAATAATGATGATGCTTTCCAGGGACAGGAAAAGTGCGCCAAAGGATCTTGGAGTTGACATGCTGGTAATAAAGGAAAAGCGCAGGCGGAAATTTGGGTTGATGCCCGGATATATCATAGAAGCAAAAGGCAGTGAAAAATGGCAGCTTGACCCGGCTGGATGTTTTAAGATAGAGTTGACAGATGATATGATCCGTAACAGTAAGGTAATCCCTGGAAAAATAATAGTGCGAAATGTTATTGACAGAGATAATCCAATAGCCGGGTCGACGGCGAAGGATATACTGGATACCATTATCGAACGCGGACTTATTTCACGTCTTGACCATGCTGCTTATCTGGGGAGAGAACTTATGAAAGCTGAAATTGCATTGAAATTCAAGAGGAGCTATTCCCAGGATGACAAATTTTGATATAATAAAACAATTATCCGATAACACTGAAATTACAGAAATTCTTGGTCGTGCAGTGAATAACGGATCACTTGATATAAATAATAATATAAATAATAATATAAATAATAATATAAATAATAATATAAATAATAATATAAATAATAATATAACTAATAGTATCGATCCACTTGATCTGGGTGATGGAAAAAAACTGCTCGGATGTAATGATCTTAATCTCCTGGGAGCAGCCGCAGATACTTTACGAAAAAGAAGCGCCGGGGATCTTGTCACATTTGTTATTGACCGCAACATAAATTATACGAATATCTGCACATCTAAATGCAAATTCTGTGCTTTTTACCGTGAACCCGATGCAAAAGACGCCTATGTGCTAAGCATTGAGAAGATACTTGAAAAGGTTGACGAAGCTGTCAGGTTGGGAGCGACCCAGATACTCATACAGGGTGGATTGAACCCTGATATTCCCATTGAATATTATGAAAAAATGCTAAAAGAGGTTAAGAAAAAGTTCAATGTCCAGATGCATGCATTCTCCCCTCCTGAGATCGTGCATATCTCAAAGTTATACGGCGCCGGGATAAAAGAAACGATCTCGCGCCTTCATGAGGCGGGACTTGATTCAATACCAGGGGGCGGAGCAGAGATACTTGATGACAGGGTAAGGGATTCTGTTTCACCAAAAAAGATCGGATGGAAGAAATGGCAGGAAGTAATGCTGGCAGCGCACTCACTGGGTATCCCGACAACTGCTACAATGGTCTTCGGGCATGAAGAAACCCTGGAAGAAAGGATAAAACACATAATCAGGGTGCGGGATATGCAGAAAAAGTATCATGGTTTTACGGCATTCATACCCTGGACTTTCCAATCCGAGAATACAGGATTGATCGGGACTTCAACCGGAATAGATTACCTCAAAATGGTTGCTGTATCAAGAATTCTTCTTGATGGTCACATTCAGAACATCCAGGCCTCCTGGGTGACCCAGGGCATCGATGTTGCACAAATGGCATTGGATTTTGGCGCAAATGACCTGGGTGGGACAATGATCGAGGAAAATGTTGTCCGCGCCGCAGGTGTGCCTTTTCACAGCAAGAGCATTGACGAATTTATACATGCTGCCAGGAAATTGGGACGTCCTGTGGCAAAAAGAGATACATTGTATAATATCATTGAACGATATTGAAACAATTTTCTTTATTATGGACAATAAGCTTTATTACTATGTCAAAACAGATTTAGCATGAGGTTGGGGTTAGTGGCAAAAGACCTATCCTATCCAAAATTTGTTTTTTTACCCAACCTCTAAATTTTATCTTTAAAGATTGTTGGATTATTTCAAAGCATATCGAAATATTTATCTACAAGCATAGTATTGTAATATAAAACGGGTAAAAGGTTGGCAAAATAAGGGTGTGTGAAGTCAAGCTTCGTTACGGTTAGTAAATATTCTTAAAGAATTGGGGATAAATCAATATGCTTGAAACTCCTGAAGAAAGAGTAGAATTATTAAAAGCTGGTATCATTGGAAAGAAAATTGAAGAGCTTTATATTTCAGGTAACCATATCAAAATTCTGAAGCATCCGGTTCTTTTTGAGTTAGAATCACAAGAAATGGGAAGATATCTTAAAAAGTGAGATAGCGATATTCTCCACCACGTCCTTGTTTTCAAGATCATTGATCCATTTTTTAGAAAAACACTCAATGCCATGAAACGCTCCGCACAAAGCGCCTGTTATACAGCCAATAGAATCCGTATCCCCGCCAGCATTCACAGATTCGATGATCGCCATTTCAGGTTCTTCAAAATACCTGAAAAAACAATAAAAGGCAGAAGGGACGGTATCGTACACGTAATATGATGTTCCAAGCCTGGCAAAAACCGTATCCGGTAATTCATTTCGCGATTCGTAAGCCAGTTCTATCTTCGTTGCAAGGCCAATGTCATGGTTTGATGCTCTTTCACAGGTTTTCCTCATGATTTCAGAGCGATCATCTCCCTCAATTGCAGATCGGACGGCTACCGCAACTGCCACTGCGCCTGCAATTGCCCCTTTACTTTTATGCGTCGGTATTGAGGAAAGGACTGCATTAGATTCCACGTTTTCCAGGCGGTCATAAAAAAGTCCGATTGGGGCCACTCTCATTGCACTACCGCAGGATGGTATATCACTCCCTGATTCTTTCCAGGAAATACCTGAATTTAATTTCTCAATAGCAGAAGAACTTGAAGGCCCGATAAATGGACTTCTCGCAGGATCATTTCGGACTTCCCCTCCCCATTTTGCAATACTTATGGCAAAATCAGCAGCATCAAAACCATTGCAGGCGATCAAGGATTGGGCAAGGACAAGCATTTGTTCAGTATCATCTGTATATTGTCCTGCCCTTAATTTATCCCCAAGACTTCCCTCTGGCGCCCTGCCATAATCCTTTATGTATCCCATTATGAGAATTTCTTCTCTTCGTACTCCTTCATTTTTTTTTCCCAGGGCATCACCTATTGCAGCCCCAAGCATACAGCCAGTGTATTTGTTTTTTAATTCATCAGTTATCAAAAATTTGGAATTTCCCCCTGAACCTTCGAAGACCACATGGATTGATTTAACCCCTGTTTTTATCTGTATGTAGTTCGTGCTTATAAAATATTTCGGTTTATCGTGAGTGTTACAATAAAGATAAATGCGATAGTAGCGATATTCCGGTTATTGCAAAATTTAACTTCATAATATTGAAGGTGAAAAATCTTGTCATCACTATTTAATCATATATTTATTCCGATTACGATATTACTAATATTTTCGAAACGATTGAGTATACATCCGAAAAATATAATTTTACTCAGTTTTTTTGGTATTCTTCCAGATGCTGATATTTTTCTATTTCACAGAGCGACTCTTCATAACATATTTATTTTGATTGTCCCAATCTTGATATTCATATTCATGACAGATATGAGAGAGGTTTCTGGAATAATATGTTTCTATCTCGGTTCCCATTTATTGCTTGATATATTTGATGGAGGAATATTTTTATTATATCCATTTTATAACGGCATATTCTATTCCGTGATTGAATTAATTTTCGAGAAGGGTATGAAATTTAATATTGGAATTAGCAATGATTTCATAGATATGAGCCAGATAGGAGAACCTATGATATCGAGTGAAAATTTTGGAGTTGCAATATTATTACTTATTGTCATCTTGATATCAATTATAATAAAAAGGGAGGACATAAAAAAAAAGAAGAAGACATAGACATGAAACAATGTCGATTATGAGGTGAGATATTTTATTTTCCTACTTATTCCTGCCCTATCTCTTCCCTTTTAATTTTCTCAACAATATCAGCTCTAAGTTGCGTCAATCCCCTGCTGAACTCAACCGGATATGCAGGCGCACCCTCAAGTTTTTTATAAATATCCGGTAACTTTGAGAATTTCATGGCTGCATTTTGCCGTATCTCAGTCAATGATGGTCTGCCACATACAATTTTTCCCTTCCTGACAACAGTTTCCAATAAGGTCACCCCCTCATTAACGATCTCATTCTCAAGTGTTATGATATCGTTTTTGAACTTACCGTTTTCCATTATGCGCCAGACTATTTTTTTCCCTGGAAGGGTTGTTTTTACGATCTCTTCAGAGAGTTTCATCTTGGGAACATGCTTCCCGTTCTCTACAATGTCTGAAAGTTTGTATATTCCATCAAGCGCAGGACTGGGACGTCCTGTTATAAGTTCCGTACCGACCCCGAATATATCGATCCTTGCGCCATTATTCATAAGCTCGTCAATTTTCCACTCATTGAGATCCCCGCTTGCAACTATTTTTGCATATTCAAGGCCGCCGTTGTCCAGGATTTTGCGGACATGCCTTGAAAGCTCGCATAGATCCCCGCTGTCAAGCCTTACACCAAGAAGCTTCTCACCTTTTTTTTCAAGCTCCTTTCCCACAATAACGGCTTTTTTTGCGCCTTCAATGGTATTATAGGTGTCAATGAGCAGGAAACATCGTTTAGGGAAGGCATCGGCATAGGCGCGGTAAGAGTCGATCTCATGGTCAAAACTCGTCACAAATGAATGTGCCATTGTTCCTGATACCGGGATGCCGAATTTTTTTCCGGCAAGCACGTTGGATGTGGAAGCACAGCCCCCGATGTACGTTGCGCGGGTTGCTTCAAGATGCCCGTCCCCCTGGGCGTGGCGCAATCCGAATTCTGCTATCGCTCTTCCTTTTGCAGCATAGGCCACGCGCGAGGCTTTAGTGGCAATCAGTGTTGAGAAGTTCATTTTATTGAGCAGGAACGTTTCCACAAGCTGGGCTTCGATTATGGGAGCCGTTACTCTTATTATCGGTTCGATCGGAAATACAATGCTCCCTTCTGGCATTGCAAGTATGTCACCTGTGAATTTGAAATCCCGTAAGGTCTTGAGGAACTCTTCATCAAAATCCTGGGTACTCAAATATTCTATGTCATCATTCTCAAAATGCAGGTTTTCAATGTAATCAAGAAGATAGCTTAATCCTGCGGTTATGAGATAAGAGCCTGAGGGAATTTTACGTACAAAATAATCAAATGTAGCTTCCGGGTTATGCCCGGATTTCCAGTATGCCTGCATCATGGTCAACTGGTACAGGTCGGTTCTCAAGGCATCGCTCATAATAATCAAATTGGGGCGATGATGAATTAAAAGTTCCTAAAAGACAGGGTTTTCAAAATTTAAACGGCGAAATCTTTATACCATAGTAAGTTAAATTATACTATGTAAGAAAAACTTACACATGAAATAAATAATAAAATATCAAAGGTGACAAAAATATGAACACTAAAACGATCCTGGTCATAGCAGCGATCATTGTAGTCCTGGGAGCAGGTTATGCCGTGGCAAGTCCTGGTGATTTCTGGAATAGCATGATGGGTAACTTCGGGACGGGTAATGGAATGATGAGCGGGAATGGAATCGGTATGATGGGCGGCGACATGATGAGCGGTTATGGACCTGATAATGGCATGATGGGAGGCTATGGAAGAGGTAACGGAATGATGGGCAAAAACAGAGCCGGTATGATGGGTAGCAGTGGAATGATGACCGGCAATATATCCGGTTACGGAAATCACTGCGGAGCAAATGCCACAGGCTATGGGGAAAATTCAACCCCCATAACCATTGATGAAGCAAAGACATCAGTGGAGCAATATCTTGCAAAGACTGGAAATAATGACCTCAAGATCGCTGAGGTACTGCAATTCGAAAATAACTTCTATGCAGGGATAAAAGAGAAGAGCACAGGCAAATATGCTTTTGAACTCCTCATTAACAAATATACAGATGCAGTAGTTCCTGAAATGGGACCGAACATGATGTGGAATTCAAAATACGGGCATATGAATATACAAGAAACAGGAACGAAAGTGTCGAAAGAACAAGCTCTCAAGAATGCACAGGAATATCTTGACAGGAACCTGCCTAGAACGAAAGCGAGCGGTGCGGATGATTTTTACGGTTATTACACAATGGAAGTAACAAAAGACGGAAATATTTACGGTATGCTCAGCGTTAACAGCAACACAGGCGCTGTCTGGTATCACAGCTGGCATGGTACATTCGAAAAAGTGCTGGAAGTAGAATGATCTTCCAGTATATTTACTATCATAAATAGTAAATTACTTTATTTTAAATATGTTAAGATTCTTTTAGTCAATCGGTGAAAAGGTGGATAAGAAATCCCTTGCGGAAATGCTAAATGCTCTTGGCAACGAACATAGCTTAAAGATCCTGGCAACACTTGCCGAATGTGAGTGTTATGTATCTGAGCTTGCCAAGGAAGTGGGAATTTCACGCCCGCTATTATATCTTCACCTTAAGAAACTTGAAAATGCCGGTCTTGTGGAAAGTGAGATAAGGCATTTTGAGGAGCCACCATATACAAAGAAATACTTTAAAGCAAAGAATTTTGAATTAGTACTTTCATTAAGTAGAATCAAGGAGATAATAAAAAAGGAGTAAAATCATGTCGATGATGGATTCAATGTTCGGTTCAACCTCAGAAGTGTCTATAAACACACTTATAATAGTTGTCATTATTTTTGGTCTTATATCGGTCTATTTGACCTATATGATATTAATGGAACTCAAGGAATCAAAAAAATCCCTTGAAAGAATGGAAAAACTCTTAAAATCAGTAGAGTGATTTTATGGTGCTCCAGGAGAGCGATAAGCAAAATATCCTGAAAAAATTTGTGGGCCTTGCAGACGATGTGGAACTTATTGTTTTTTCACAGGAGTCTGAGTGCCAGTTCTGCAAGGAAACAAGAGAGATGGTGCTTGAATTGGGGACATTATCAGAAAAAATAAAAGTAAAAGTATATGACCTTGTATTGAATGGGGATGAAGCCATGAACTATAAGATTAAAAACATCCCTGCCATAGCAATTGTGGGAAAAATTGATTATGGCATCAGATATTATGGCGTACCTGCGGGATATGAACTGGCGGCTTTCATCGATACGATAATTGATGTTTCTAAGGGAAAAACATCATTATCCGATGCATTAAAGACAAAGCTTGCAGAAATAAAAAAACCCGTGCATTTGCAGGTATTTGTTTCACCAACGTGCCCGTATTGCCCTAAAGCGGCAAGGACAGCGCACCAGTTTGCAATTGAAAATGAAAATATTCGATCTGATGTAATAGAACTGGTTGAGTTCCCTTACCTTGCCCAGAGGTACAGCGTTATGAGCGTTCCTCACATTGTGATCAACAATGATACTTCATTCTTAGGTGCACAACCTCCTGAGATATTTATTGAACAGATAGCATTGGCGCTACGCTCTGCCTACAATCCAATGTACTCTTAACTTTGCTTTTTTGCCAGTCGAAAAAACATAAACGGGCGGTCAGAGGTATGGGGTGGTAGGTTATTAAAAAAATCCGACCGCACGTAATGCATAACTATGATACGTATCATATTTAATCTTTTCTTCACAAGTAATGATAATAATATGATTATCCTGATCCTATATTTTGGGAAAATATATGAAAAACATTGACGAGCGGACGGGGAGTGGGAGTGGTGGGTTATTTAAAAAAATCCGACCGCTCGTCATATATAATCATAAGCATTATGATATTTATACTTTGTCATCTTTTCTCTCAAAGTCTTAAATACAAGTATTCACATAATTCCCACAATGAAAAATTCCGAGATTCTCTCCTGTTTTCAGTGCGGTACATGTACGGGAAGCTGCCCCTCTGGAAAGTACACAAGCCTGAATGTTAGACGGATCGTTAAAGATTCCATAAAAAAAGACATCTCAGACCAGTGTGATCTCTGGATGTGTACGACCTGCTATAACTGCCAGGAAAGATGCCCGCGTGGAATAAAAGTCACAGATGCCATCCTTTCCCTTCGTGCCGAAGCTGTGAAAAAAGGCAGGATACTGCCTGCCCACAGGGTTGTATGCAAATTTCTTATTGAGGTAGGGCATGCCGTCCCAATTGATGATATTCACATAGCAATCAGGGAAAAAATCGGGCTTTCGCAGCCTGAGACAGTAAGTAAATACCCGAAGGCGCTAAATGATGTAAAAATACTTCTTGAATCATGCGGTTTTAATGAGCTGGTAAAAGAATGAAGGACTTATCTCTTTTCCTGGGATGCGTGATCCCGAACCGTTATCCTGGCATCGAAAAAGCCACAAGGTTAATCCTTGACCGGCTAGGGTTAAAATGGAGTGAGCTAAAGGAAGCTTCATGCTGTCCTGCGCCCGGGATATTCCGTTCGTTTGATAAAGTAACATGGCTCACGATCGCTTCAAGGAACATAGTGCTGGCCGAAGAAAATAACACGGATATACTGACGGTCTGCAATGGCTGCTTCAGTTCCCTCATGGATGCCAATAATATCTTAAAGAACGACGCAGCCCTTCGAAATGAAGTGAATTTACATCTTAAAAAGATCAATAAGGAGTATAAAGGTACTATTGAGGTCAGGCATATAATTGAATTCCTCAGTAAAGAAATCGGT
Source organism: uncultured archaeon (assembly GCA_902384525.1). GTDB lineage: Archaea > Halobacteriota > Methanosarcinia > Methanosarcinales > Methanoperedenaceae > Methanoperedens. The sequence goes on along the minus strand of CABMCA010000016.1, from coordinate 26,658 downwards.
GCAAAAAACCTGAATAAATTAATTGAAAAACCACTTGTTCTAAGAGTCGCTGTGCATTACGGCTGTCATCTCCTGAAACCAACAAAAGAAAGGAAAGTCGGGGGTGCGGAATGCCCGGTCTTTTTTGATGAACTTGTTGAAGCAACAGGCGCGGTAAGTGTCCCGTATGAAGGAAAAACAAGTTGCTGCGGCGCTGGTGGAGGTGTCCGTTCAGCAATGCTTGAGACTTCATTTAAGATGACAGAATATAAACTGGACCGGATCAAAAAAGCTGGTGTTGACTGCATTGTAGAAGCATGTCCGTTTTGTCATCTGCAGTACGATGGCGGGCAGGTAGAACTTGCAAAAGCAGGAAAAACCTACAATATTCCAGTCGTTCATTACAGCCAGCTTCTCGGTCTGGCATTCGGCTATACCCCTGAAGAAGTCGGGCTGCACCTCAATGCTGTCAGGAGCCCTGAATTTGAAGATAAGATCGCTAAGATACAGAAAAAAGATACATCTGTCAAATGAACTTTAAACCCAGGGAATCAGGAGTGTGGATTTTTACGGTTTATTGAATCCCCTCATCATCTTGCTTAATAAATCCTCAGAAAGATTTACATATATAAAGTTATTATATTTACATAGACTTTTTAAGGTCAGGAGGCAAAAACTTATGGCAAAGAAAGTAACAAAAGGAAAACCAAAACCCAAAAAGTAACAAACTGATTAAATTTCTTTTTTTTTTGTAAACACGAATTCTCATCTCTTCCCCTTCCCGCACTATAAATCCCGGTCAGGGGCAGCGCTCAGGCGGGCTGCACCTCAATTCCATGTCTGAGAAATGGTTATAATGTCAGTAATCATTCTAAAACTGTAATTAATTATGAATCAAATAATTTTACAAATTAGGAAAGATTTGGAGAAAAATAGTGATGAGAAAATAAAAAAAAGTGGGCAGAATTTTTTTAAAGAAAAAGTTAATATTTATGGAATAAAAACTTCAATTGTAAGCAAAATTGGAAAAGAATATTTTAATACAATAAAGGATAAAAGTAACAAGGAAATTTTTGATTTGTGTGATGAGTTGTGGTGTTCCGGATACATGGAAGAATCTTTTATCGCCTGCAATTGGTCTTATTATATACATAATGCCTATGAAGAAAAAGACTTGAAAGTATTTGAAAGATGGTTAGATGATTATGTGAGCAATTGGGCATCTTGCGATACTCTTTGCAATCATACTGTCGGTGCTTTTTTAGAAATGTATCCAGCTTATGTATCAGAGCTTAAAAAGTGGGCCAGGTCTGGAAATCGTTGGAAGAGACGTGCATCGGCTGTTTCTTTAATAATCCCAGCGAAACAAGGAAAATTTTTAAAAGATATTTGTGAGATTGCTGACATTTTGCTTTCGGATCAGGATGATTTAGTCCAAAAAGGTTACGGCTGGATGCTTAAAGTGGCAAGTCAATCACATCAAAAACAAGTGTTTGATTATGTAATGAAAAATAAAAAAATGATGCCGCGAACAGCTTTGCGTTATGCCATAGAAAAACTGCCGAAAGACCTTAGAAACCGGGCTATGGCAAGATAATCAGATATAATCCGACAAGAAAAGAGATGAAAAAAATCGCCCTTGATCAAGGACGATTTATGCTAAAGTTCCTACTCAAGCCCGAAGTGTTTTGCATTCCAGTCAGCTATCGCCTGTACCTTTTTGATACCTTCATTTTTTCCGTCCATGGTAAAAAGATGTTTGAAGCGTCCCTGGACTTTCAGGTATTCTTCCACAGGTTTTCTGTTCTTGATCTTCCTGACGTTTGTGACCTCGCCGTTTTCCATCTCATATAGCGGCCACATTGCGGTCTCAACTGCTAACCTGCCCACTTCTATGGTTTTTGAGCTGTCAAATTTCCAGCCCGTGCAGCAAGGCGCATGAACATGAACATAAGTGGGGCCTTTTACCTGGGCTGCCTTTTTCACTTTTTTTATCATATCGGGCGCATATCCGATCGAAGCTGTTGCCACATAAGGCGATCCGTGGGCTGCAATTATAGCAGGCATATTTTTTTTATGCTGGGGGTTCCCGATCGAGACTTTGCCGTGGGGGCTTGTAGTTGTGCTTGCATATAACGGTGTGGCACCGCTACGCTGGATACCCGTATTCATATAAGCCTCATTATCAACACAGATATAGGTTATATCATGCCCTCGCTCAAATGCGCCCGATATTGCCTGCAAGCCAATATCAAAGGTGGCGCCATCTCCTCCGATTATCACTATTTTTGTGTTGTTCTTTTTACCAAGCGCATTCATCGCTGCTTCAACGCCTGAAGCAACAGCTGCTGCATTCTCAAAAAGAGAATGTATCCATGGTACGCCCCATGCAGATTCAGGATATGGTGTAGTAAATACTTCCAGACATCCTGTCGGGCTGACGATTACAACATCCTCACCAAGCGCATCAAGAACGAATTTTCCTGCAAAAGCATCTCCGCAACCTGCGCATCCGCGATGACCGGGTTTTAACAGGCTCATGCCAGATCCTCCCTGAGGTCAGCAAATTCGCTTTCTATAAATATACCTTTTTCAACTAACTTTGCCTTATTGATAATTTTTTTGATAATGTTTATGGGAATATCGCGTCCCCCGTGACCAAGCATGAAACCAATAACCGGCACTCTATTGTCTGTGTTATGGAGACATGCCTTGACTTCAGTGCAAAGTGCCCCTTCATTCTTTCCGATAGAAATATTCTTATCAAGAGTTATGACGACCTTTGCGTTCTTCAGGGCTTTCCTTATAGCCTCTGTCGGGAATGGCCTGAAAGACCGGACCTTCAGAAGTCCGACACTTTCTCCTTCTGTTCGAAGTTCATCGATAGTATCTTTTACAGTTCCTATGATCGAACCCATTGCCATTATAACTATTTCAGCGTCATCAAGTACATAACCATCTATAAGACCGCCATAATATCTTCCATAGATATCTTTGAATTCATTTGCGATCTTTTCTATCTTCTCTAAGGCTACACCCATTGCTTTTTCCTGTTTGTACCGAAACTCCGTGTACGTACTTGGATCAGCAAAAGCACCAAATGACATAGGATTCTTTGTATCAAGAACGAACTCGGGATCATAAGCAGGAAGGAACTCGTCAGTGAGGCTCTGCTCAAGTAAGATCACAGGTTCATATACATGGGAAAGAATGAATCCGTCCATACAGGACATTGCAGGAAGCAAAACATCTTCATCCTCAGCAAGTTTGTAAATCTGCGGGGTCATGTCTGCTGATTCCTGTACGTCTTCAGCATAAAGCTGTATCCAGCCTGTATCTCTCTGTGAGATGGAATCCTGCTGGTCATTCCATATATTGATAGGGGCAGAAAGCGCACGGTTCACAACAGTCATGACAATTGGCAATCTCATTCCTGAGGCATTGAACAGTGCTTCATGCATAAGCGCCAACCCCTGCGAAGTGGTCGATGAATATGTCCTTGCTCCTGTTGCGCTTGCTCCTATTAATGCTGAAATGGCTGAGAATTCCGATTCCACGTTTATATATTCACAATTCATCTCACCATCTGCAACAAACTGTGCAAGATCTTCCACAATATGCGTCTGGGGGGTGATCGGATATGCTGATATTACATTTGGCCTGCATACCTTGACCGCATGAGCCACAGCATACGAACCTTCTACAACTACCATATTCTTTCTCATTTTCCCTCCAGCACCATTACGATGGCTTTCTTCGGGCACTCGTTAGCACAGACGCCGCATCCTTTACAATATTCATAATCCGGCTCAAAATAACCATTTTCCAATTTATTGACAACTCCTTCAGGGCAATAAATCCCGCAAATTCCGCATTTACTGCATAGCTTATGATCAAAAACAGGCATAAATGAACGCCATGCTCCGGTCTTATTAGCTCGCGTGCTTCCTGGTTTTGTCACTGTCTTGATTATAAGTTTCATCGCTGGGCCTCCATAAGATCATATGCAGTTTGTATTGCCTGGCAATTTTTCTCACCGACTTTTCCAGGGAATCTTTCCATGACGGCATTTTTAATGGATTCAGGATTGATAAGACCGGAGACACCGGCAAAAGCACCTGCAAGGATCGTATTAACAATGGGTTTTCCTATGATGTCCATTGCAAGTTTAGTGGCATCCAGGGTTTTGACAATCGCTTTTGTATTAAAATTAAAAGAATCCGGGCTTTTTTCCGTGTTTATTAAAATAAATCCATCAGGTTTGGCCCCTGCAGCGATATTTACTACATCAACGAGCGTTGCATCCTGTACAACCACATAATCCGGCTCATATATCTGGCTCCGTAATCGTATGGGTTTGTCATCAATACGCACAAATGCGGTTACTGGGGCGCCTCTTCTTTCAACGCCAAACGCAGGAAAGGCCTGGCTGTATTTCCCATCCTCAAATGCGGCAACGGCCAGTAGTTCTGCTGCGGTCACAGAACCCTGTCCACCGCGACCATGTATTCGAATTTCCTTCATTTCATTTCTCCAAGAATAATAGATAATTTATATATTATTTAACAATCAATCGTGATGAATGTTCAAACAATTGCATTATGGTATTTATTCTTTGCGGGGTGAGAGCATGGAAATCCTGAAATAATATGTTGAATACATGTTGAATATTTGAGTAAACTATATCTTATTTCAAGACGTAACAATGAAGTTTAAATATGACAGATGAGAAATTTTTAATAACAGAATTGGTATTGACAGCACATCTGTATAATCAGTCAGATAAGCTTACCGTAGATGATCTTCCCCAGAAAATAAGGAAACATTACTGGGATGAGAAAGAAAAAACCGTAAAGCGTCCCATGTACGTCACTGAAGGAGACATAAAATCCATTTATGGAATTGAAAACGTAAAAAATAGTACAAAATTACTACCTTTCCTTGAATTTGAAGATTTCGGTTCCCAGATCAAACTTAACATCTTTGATCTTGCCATAAAGTGGGTAACAAAACATCCTGAAGCGGTTGAGAATATAAATAAAAATCCTGTTCTTGCTTCTTTCTTTGAGAATTATGATTCACTCCCGGTGAGCTATAAGAAAGCAAAAGCTTCGATCCTGCCGAAAGAAAGCGGCAGGGAATGGATTAACTCCCTGATCAAGACCATCGAATCTGAAAAAGGTTCAGAGGATATGCTTAAACTTGCCCATATTGTAGCGCCGGAAGATATCCAGCAGAACATTTCTGACCTTGTCCTTACCAAGGCACAGGAAGATGAGATCGAAAAAATGACTAAAGCGATACAATATCGTGATTACCTGAAGCGGATAGGTCTTCGGGAAATCGGGAAATTATTGTTCGTTGGCCCGCCGGGAACAGGAAAGACCTCAGTTGCCAGGGCTATTTCAGGGCAGCTTAAGATCCCCATAGTGGAGGTAAAACTCTCACAAATTGCCGACCAGTACCTTGGTGAGACTGCAAAGAATATAGACCGGGTATTTGAACTTGCAAGGCGCCTCAGTCCTTGCATCCTCTTTATCGATGAATTCGACTTTGTGGCAAAAGCAAGGGCAACGGATGAGCATGCAGCATTGAAAAGGGCAGTAAATACCCTTCTTAAAGCCATTGATGAGATAAGCCTTGTTGAACATGGGGTCCTGGTCATAGGAGCAACAAACCACCCCAACATACTTGACCATGCTGCATGGAGGCGATTTGATGAGATTGTTGAGTTTTCACTACCTGATAAGGACATGAGGAAAAAGATACTCGACCTTATTTTGAGGAACATCGAAGGCACCTTTGATACTGAGGAAATTGCAAAAATTTCAGACGGATACTCAGGTTCGGATCTTCGCCTCATAGCACGGGAAGCTGTTCTTAACGGTCTTATAACTGAAAGAACCGTCCTGACACAGCAGGATTTAATTCGTGGAGTTGCCGAGTTCAATAAACGGACACATTTGAAAAAGCTTGATGAAAGTGCATGAAAATAACACTCCTTGGAACAGGTGATGCTATAGGAACACCTAAAATAGGGTGTTCCTGCCCGACATGTCTTGATGCAATAGCGGGTGGCAAAAGCAGGAGGCTTCGTTTCTCAATTCTCGTTGAATCGGAATGCGGAAAAGTACTTATTGATACAAGCCCGGATTTGCGGTGGCAGCTTTTGAAAAAAGGTATTAGCCATATTGATGGGGTGGTCTGGACGCATGCCCATTATGACCATTATGCTGGTTTTGGAGATTTCCATCGTATCCAGAATGGAGTTAATGTGTATGGCCTGAAGAATACGCTGGATTATATATTGAATTATCTTTATTTCATGGAACCTGTGAGGCATGATGTAATTATTTATGAGCCTTTTTCACTTATCGGTCTTGATTTTACGCTCCTTGAAGTGACACATCCGCCCCTTGAAGAATCGGCAGCTGTATTAATAACAGACGGCAGAAAAAAAGTCGTTATCACAGGCGATACTTCAAAGAACATTCCGGAAAAAACCCTTAAGGCAATGTTTGAACCTGACCTTCTGATAGCGGATGCTATAATCCCACCGCGAGCGATCATTGCCAAACACATGAATTCAAAGGAAGCGATGGAACTTGGAAGGGAATTGAATGCAAAAAATGTGATACTGACCCATCTGAGCCATAAATTCCCCCCGCATGATGAATCAATAAAAGAGTGGCCGCTTGGTTATGATGGCATGGAATTTGAATATTAATGTTCGGGGCAAATGGATAGTTCAGATGAATTCTGCATTTCAATAATCTCGCCGGGTGGGTCATAAAGTTGGGGTTGATCTACCTTTTGCAGTAACCGCATCCATATTTCATATCCCAGATCAATAAATCCGTTTTTAATTATAACACACCTATCCATTTTTCACAAGGTTGTGCAAGTATATTAATTTAATGAATGATTTTTTGGTTTTGGAGGATGGTGAAAATTAAGACTTGTTCGGATTTCATCCGCCGCTACCCACATATATCAATGCAATTACAAGCGTGATAAGTATATATAACAGGTAAGTCTGGATATATCCGGTCTGTATTATTCTCATAAATCTTGATAATGTCACTACTACCCAGGTCACCGGATCATAAAGATATTTCTCGAATACTGGCTCTATATCGGATTCAAAGGTCTCTTTCTCTTTAAAGAAGGATGAGTCCGAATACATTGCCTGTATTTCCCTGTGAGGTCTGAAGATGCCTCCGAACCACATGCGTATCGGCTTTGAAAATGCAGTTGCGGTATATTCATTTCTTTCTGTTGAAACAGGCTGCCCGCAACCCCATGTTTCATATTTTGCTGTTGGGGTCCGGCGGAATTGAAGATACATAATGACAGGAAGCGGCAAAACCACAAATACCAGGATTGCGATCCATATAGTCGATATGGTCGCTGGTGTTGAAGAGGATATCGCAGCTATTGAATAGTCAAAATTCATCCTGGAAATGATACTTACGCCTGCAAGCGGCGCGGATATTGAATCAATGATTTTTATGAAATAAAATGGCATTACGCCAAGGACAATGCACATAGATGAAAGAAGAAACATCCCGATCAACATGGAAACAGGTACTTCCTTTGAATGTTCGGCATGACTGCTTCTTGGAAGAGCAAGGAAACTGACGCCGAAAGCTTTTACAAAACAGGCCGCTGCGAGAGCGCTTGTAAGAGCAAGACCAGCGCCGCTAAAAAGCACAAGTATTTTTGTAATATTATCTGAAAGGTTAATACTTAGTAATTGAGCCTGGAATGTCAGCCATTCACTCACAAAGCCATTAAATGGAGGAAGTGCCGAAATGGATATCGCCCCGATCAGGAAAAAGAGCGCTGTCCAGGGCATTTTCTTGATAAGTCCCCCGTATTCTTCTATGTTCCTTGTGTGGGTTGAAAATATTATGGAACCTGCTCCCATGAAAAGTAATGATTTAAAAACTGCATGGTTTATCGTATGATATAGTCCTGCTATTAATCCAAATGCTGCAAGGTCAGGATGTCCCGAAGCCATAAAGATCATTGAAACTCCTACGCCTATCAGGATAATTCCGATATTTTCAACACTGTGATACGCAAGCAAGCGTTTCATATCATGTTCCATGAGGGCATACATTACACCAAGAAGTGCTGAAATTGAAGCTATTATCAGCAATATAATACCCCACCAGGCAACCCCTGCGCCCAGGAAATCAAAAAAGACACGGATAAGCATGAAAATTGCAGTTTTTATCATTACTCCGGACATGAGTGCGGATACATTGCTTGGAGCTGCAGGATGTGCATATGGCAGCCATATATGGAGAGGAACAATTCCTGCCTTTGTGCCAAAACCGATAAGTGCAAAAATGAAAGCTAGGTCCTTAAGGTGCGGGGGCAGAGTGCTTCCAACTCCGCGGAAAGTTTCAAAATTAAAGCTGCCTGTTGAACTTGCAAGGATAAGGAACGATAAAATGATGAAACCTGTCCCAAAATGGGTCATCACGATATAGATAAAACCGGCTTTTCTTGTTTCCTTTTTTTCATGTTCATACATAACAAGAAGATAGGATATTATAGACATCAATTCCCAGACGATCAGGAACATGACCGCATTATTTGCAGAAACTACGAGGACCATTGAAAGGATGAATATATTATACAGGAATCCCAGGTAACCGATATTCTTTTTCCCGAAATATTCGGTAACATATCCTGTTGAATAGACAGAAACCGCAAATCCTGTTATTGATATGACAAGTATAAAGAATGCAGACAATTTATCAACGTAAAAGCCATAACTCAGCAGTGTTGAGCCTTGCGATACGTAATTAAAGGTATTACCAAGTAGTACAGAAAATGAAAAAATAATTCCTAAAATCGATGCGATGGATGCGCATATAAATGAGGCATATGTACATAAGCGATTTTTTTTATTGAATATCAGGGCAGATATAGCCCCGATCAAGTATATTGCAATAATTCCTAAAAATAAATAGGAGTTCATATTAGCCTTCCTGAAATATTTTGTATCAAGATGGAAACATTTTCCATTTTACTTGATATTTAAGACTGATTATAATCTCATATTCTCTATTTAAAACTTGTTAATTAGCAGCATTCTTTCACTTCAAAGATATACGAATTTTAATTTTCATCAAATTCCAGGGCTTCACCCAGAGTGAAATTCCCTACATACAGAGCTGCTCCGATAACGATGCCTTTTGCTCCTGTCCCTTTGACTATTTCGATATCCGATAATGTAGTTATTCCGCCCGATGCTATTACCGGGATTTCCAGGGAATCTACAAGTTCCCGTGTGGGCTCCGGGTTTACTCCCTGTAATAAACCTTCTGTATTAATATCTGTATAAAGTATGCTTCCTGCTCCGAGTTCTTCAAATTTCCTGCCAAGATCGACAGCCGAGAACGTGGATTGTTCAGCCCAGCCATGTGTGGTAACCTTGCCGTTTTTTGAATCCAGGGCAACCATGATCCTGTTGCCTCCGAATTCGTCTGCGAGTTCTTTAACCAGGGAAGGTTGCCTTATTGCAGCTGTACCAAGGATAATCCTGTCTATGCCCAATGAAAGAAGATCCTGTGCATCCTTTTTGGACCTTATCCCGCCGCCTACCTGCGTTTCAATCCTGGAAAATTTTATTATCGATTCAATTATTGAACTATTTAAACGGAGTCCTTCTATGGCGCCGTCAAGGTCAATGAGATGGATTATTTTAGCGCCACCCCTTATCCAGCGCAAAGCGACATCTAAAGGATTGTCAATTGATACTCTCTCCGTACCTGGAATACCCTGGACAAGGGAAACGCATTTTCTATTTTTCAGGTCGATTGCAGGGATTATTCTGAACATTTTTATCACATTTTTTCGACAATAGTGATACATAAGATATAAATGCTATGCAAAAGTATTAGGGCTGCCCAAATGTGAGGGCTGCGCCGGATAATTCCGGGGCTAAAGCCACAGGAGGAAAATATGGCTAAAAAAGAAGAAACAAAAGAAATGAAGGAACCCAAGAAAGAAGCTCCTAAGAAAGAGGCTCCCAAGCAGGAAGCAGCTCCCCAGGAAGCGAAGAAAGAGAAGAAGCAGGAAAAGAAACACGAGGGGAAAGGGGAAGGAAAAGAACACGAAAAGAAAGATCGTAAAGGCGCCCCGAAAGAAGGAAAGAAAGAAGTTCCCAAAGCCAAAGAAACCGGCCCTGAGATCAAACATTTTGTGCGTATTGCAAATACTGACCTTGATGGCAAAAAAAGCGTCCAGTATGGACTGATAGGAATAAAAGGCATAGGCAGGCGTGCGGCAAAAATCATAACCCTTAATTCAGCTGTTGATCCGAAAGCAATATTGGGTTATGTTTCCGATGCGGATACAGAGAGATTACAATCATCAGTAGACAACATATCAACTATTCTCCCGTCATGGATGGTTAATAAACAAAACGATATCATGTCAGGTGAAGACAAGCATCTTATCGGGACAGATGTATTATTGGGTCTTAATGAAGATTTGAACACAATGAAAAAAATGCGTTCATATAAAGGATTAAGACATGAGCGTGGTCTAAGAGTACGTGGGCAGCGTTCAAGATCAACAGGCAGAAGAGGAAGAACAGTTGGTGTTTCACGTGCAACTCTCCAGGCAAAACCTAAAGAAGCCGAAAAGAAAGAAGAGACAAAAGGAGCTGGTAAATAATGGGCTACCCGGGAAAAAACAGGAAATCATATAACACCCCCAAACATCCGTGGCAGGCATCCAGGATCGAACCTGAGGTTGAACTTGTAAAAAGATATGGCCTCAGGAACAAGAGGGAAGTCTGGAAAGCTCACAGCGAACTTAAGAAATACAGGGAACTTGCCAGAAAATTGCTTGCGGAAAGTATAAAAGGAGAACTTAAGGGGCATGTGAAAACAGATGGAGAAAATATTCTTAACCGTTTGAAAAGGTATGGGCTCTTAAAGACTGATTCCGTACTTGATGACATCCTGTCGCTTGATGTAAATAATTTCCTTGAAAGAAGGCTTCAAACCCAGGTGCACAAGCAGGGACTTGCCAATACCCCGAAACAGGCAAGGCAATTTATTGTCCATGGACACATTTCCGTTGCAGGAAGAAAGATCACCGTACCTGGCTATCTTGTTCCAGCGAATGAGGAATTGTCATTGGGTTATTATACAGGTTCCGAATTATCGAAGGAATCTCATCCATCAAGACCTGGACAGGTAGTAAAGAATATTGTCCAGGAAACAACAAAACCGGAAGAAACAAGAAATGTCCCCATGGGAGGCTAAATAATGGCAACTGAGAAATGGGCTGTAGCTCATATATATTCCTCGTTCAACAATACCCTGATAACAATTACTGATTTAACAGGGGCTGAAACGATAGCAAAAACAAGCGGCGGTATGGTTACAAAGGCTGCAAGGGAAGAGAGTTCCCCTTACACTGCCATGCAGATGGCTAACCAGATTGCTGATAAGATAAGAGACAAAGGAATAATGGGCATTCACATAAAAGTAAGAGCACCAGGCGGCAACATGCAGAGAAGTCCCGGAGGAGGAGCGCAGGCTGCCATCAGGGCATTTGCACGTGCCGGAATAAAAATTGGCAGGATCGAGGATGTTACCCCGATACCTCATGACGGCACAAAACCTAAGAAGGGCAGGCGTGTGTAAATGGATATTGACATAATCGAATTATCAGAGCGCAAGGCAAGGTTCGTCCTATCTGATGTTTCTGCATCATTTGCAAATGCTTTAAGAAGAAGCATCCTTGCAGAAGTTCCGGTAATGGCTATTGATGATGTTAATATCTATGAAAATACTTCTGTATTGTTTGATGAACAGTTTGCCTTAAGATTAGGATTGATCCCATTAAAAACAGATAATAAATCCTATGTGCTTCCTGAAGAATGTAACTGTAAAGGAGCAGGATGCGCTTTATGCAAATTATCATTGACACTCAGCGCAGAAGGCCCGAAAGTCGTGTATTCAGGCGACCTGGTTTCTGCTGATCCGCAGGTGGAACCGGCTGATAAAACCATACCAATTGTGGAACTCAAGGATAAGCACAAAGTCGTAGTAGAAGCAATAGCGAGGCTTGGAACAGGCAGGAAACACAGTAAATGGCAGGCCGGAGTCGCAGCAGGATTCAAGAATATGCCCGTTGTGACCATCGGAGAATGCGATTATTGCGGAAGCTGCGTTGAAGTCTGCCCGCGCAATATCCTGAAAATGGAAGGCGATAAGGTCAGGGTCATTAATGTAATTGAATGCTCCATGTGCAGGTTATGCGAAGACACATGCGATATGGATTCAATTAAGGTGACCAGTAAACCTGACTCCTTTGTTATGACATTTGAAACAACAGGCGCCCTGACCGCTAAAGAAATCGCTCTTGAAGCGGCAGTTAGTATTAAGAAGAGAGCCGAACAATTAAGTGAAATAGTTGATTCCCTCTGATAAAAGAGAATGCGATCTCTTTTATCTTATAAATATTTAATAATGCTTTGAAAGCATTCATTTGCGGAGGTTGCCCAGACAGGTCAAAGGCGCCAGCTTGAGGGGCTGGTTTCGAAGGAATTCGTGGGTTCAAATCCCATCCTCCGCACCAAATTATATGTTCAATTCGTCTTTTTTCAGGATTATTTTCACTTCTTTCACTTTGTTCTCTTAATGCTAGATATCTTTATCGCACCATAACGAAATAAAAACAATGTATAGTCAACTAACGGAAATATTTTAAATGCCAGTATTAAGCATAATTGCATGCGGTATGCTTGAAGATGAACTCGCATATGTTCTCTCAGGCGATAGGGGGCTTGCCCAGTTGATACTGGTAGAGAATAGTGAACATTTCGGGCTGCAAAGAAAGCTAAAATCCCTGGGATGCCTTCCCGTGCTTGTTCCCCTGGATAGGGTTCCGGAAATCCTGATACGTGAAAACAACCAATTCCTTCTGGCAATCCTAAAACCCCTCAGCTGCTTTCATTTTATCAAAAAAATTCGACACAAACTGGAAAACCAGTATAAACCAAAAGTAAAAGTAACAGTTATCGCTAATATCTTGAAACGGGGATTACACGCCGATGTTGAAATGGTAAGAGTAGAAGTTTACAGGAAAATCATGGAAATGTCCCGGTTTTCAGACAGGATTCTTATTTTCTACGGCACATGCGGTCATTCGCTTGCGAATCTGGAAAAAGATTTTGAAAGTCTTGGCTGCCAGCTTTACTTTCTGAAAGATGAAAAAGGTGAGACTGTTGAGGACTGCATCAGCGCAGCGCTTGGCGGGAATGATGTTTATGCCAGAGCCCTGGCTAATGGCGAGGGTGCAGGTACTTTTTACCTTACCCCGATGTGGGCTTCAAACTGGGAGGAGAAGCCGAAGGATAACGTGATTCTTTCATCGGAGTTTGATAAAAAGTTTCTGAAGCTGTACGGAAGAGCTGCAAAGATCAATACAGGGCTTTCATATGAGCCTGACTTCGATAAAAATGTCAGGGATTTTGCGCGGTTTTTCAATTTGAAGATCGTGGAACTTCAGGGGAGTAAAAAGATAGCGGAGCAAAGTTATCAGAACGCTAAAAAGTTTCCTTGAAAAGAGATGAAATGTTTTTCAAAGTATTAGGCAGCTCAAATCCCACCAGACTTTTCGTGGCAGGTATTCATGGTAAAGATGATTTTTGCTTTACCCTTGAAATGCCTGATCCTTATTCTGAAAAGGCGCTAAAGATTGCGCTTCATATCCTGAGATCAATATCGTTATCTTCCAGCAGGAGGTGAGATACTCGAAAAACTCCGGGAACAAAAAGTCAGAAACGTATATTTAATCAATTTTCGGGAGCTAATATTTAGTTACCTTTGATTATATTATTAAGCATGAAGAGAATTGTGCCAAAAAAAATCGAGCAATATTGCCAGGAACACACAGAACCGGAGTCACAGCTTCTTCAAGAACTTGTCGCTGAGACTTTTGCATATACAGCTTTTCCAGAAATGGAAGTAGGACATCTTGAGGGGGCATTTCTGCGGATTCTGGTGAGATTACTTCGAGCAAAACGAATCCTTGAATTAGGAACATTCACAGGGTACAGTTCGCTTTTAATGGCAGAAGGATTACCAGACGATGGGAAGCTGATCACATGCGATATTGACATGGATACTACGGAAATCGCAAAAAAATACTGGAGCCGGAGTCCCCACGGAAAGAAGATTGAACTTAAGCTGGGGCCGGCACTTGAAACACTTAAGACCATTGAAGGTCCCTTCGACTTAGTTTTTATAGACGCTGACAAAGTGAATTATATTAATTATTGGGAATTGTGCTTACCTAAAATCCGACGTGGTGGTCTAGTGGTGATTGATAATGTGCTCTGGAGTGGATCAGTTATTAATCCGGAAGATGAAACGGGAAATGCAATGGATGAATTCAACAGACATATCTATAACGATAAACGTGTGGAAGTAGTAATGCTCCCAATTCGTGATGGTGTAACTCTTGCCTGGAAATTCTAAAGAGACATTTCATTATCCCCAGCACAGAATTTAAGGATGGAATTCCTGCCAGTATAGATATAAAATATATGATTAAGAGAAGGGGTAAAACATGAAAGCGGCACAAATTAAAAATTACGGAGGAGTGAAGTTGTTAAAATTAATAATAATGCGCCAAAACCCAATGTATCCCGGGGGCGGCTTCTCATCGAGGTACATGCATCTGGGGTAAATCCTGTTGATTGGAAAATCAGGGAAGGGTATATGAAGCAAATGGCACCCTTGCAGTTCCCGGCAACTTTGGGGGGAGATTTTTCAGGCGTTGTAGCAGAAGTGGGAGAAGGTGTTTCAGGTTTCGAAAAGGGCGATGAAATTTATGGGCAGGCCAGCATCACAATGGGCGGGTCAGGATCATTTGCCGAATTCGCAATTGCATCATTTATAAACCCTTTCTCCTCAAGTTGGAAAATGTCATCTGGACTTATTTGACTGGGAAAAATTGAAATTTAAAAAAATTTGGACATTTGCCACTTGTGATGATGAAGCGAAACGCATTGTACTTATGGAAATTTCACCGGATGGACATTTTAAGTTCCGAGAGCTTGATGGAAATATCACTTTTGGAAATAATGAATATCAAGAATATATAGAGTTGATTACCGAAGCGAGAAACAACGAATGGAAAACACATCTCCATTTGGAAGGTCTTGTCATTTCCGAGGATGGAGATAAGAATTTGATATTCGGCACAGAAGAAATAACCATTCCTGCCCTCACTAGAATCAAGAAAATAATTATTGAAAAAGATGCTATGCTTCCTGAAGGTATGAGAACAGGAAGTGAATTTGCTTCGATTGTTGAACAATGCTTCGTTAAAGCCTTTGAGACGGATAATTACAAAGTAAATTTACTAATAGAAGAGCTACGCAAGATTGGCGCCCAAGAATTATTGAAAGAGGATTTCAGGAAGATGTTAAATACAAATCTCGGGAGGAACTCAAAGGTAGCAGCCAAGTTGAGGTCTTACTTGCTTGAAAACCATAGTGTAAGATTGATTTTTCCAAAAGACAATCAAAGTAAGGATGCACTATTCGATTCATCCATAAATATCAAATATTTTGGTGAAACAGATTCTGAAGCTAACTACTTCGTTGGAAATCGTCGGGAGAATGTTCAATTCTCATTTAAAGACGCCTGTCATCTACGCAAGGTTGTAGCTGTGGATGGAACGAAACTCATATTTAAGGAACTTCTCCCCACGATGAATGTTGATTTTGTTCGAACTGGACAAAGTACCGTTGTACCTTTTCCGTTCAAATATCTGCGTGAGTATATGAAATTTGAAGAAAATAAGGAGAAAAGAGGAATTTAGTTGAAGTGGTTATACATACCAGATTCTTTATTTATCGATATGCAGCTTAATGTATGTATCAAGAGTCAACGATAATCTCCAGACATTTCAGCTAGAATATGTTACTGAGAACTCCTGGTGAATAATCGAATATATATGAGCTTGATAAACTCTTTCCATTTTAATAAGCCATCGCCATTCTAACAATACAATTTATATCCACACTCCCCACAAGCCTTCTCATCCTTCGTCCTCTCAAACCCCTTTTCATAATCATGCGCGATCTTCTTCGCAATCTCGATCATACCATCAACAGCATTCTCATCAAGCCCCTCCATCCGCGAGCCACCCGCGCTCTCAAACTTCCCATCGATCAGCTCAAACGTCCTGGGATTGGGAAGACCAAGCTGTTCAAGAGTGAGTCTTTTCACTTTATATTGAGGATAAACATGCTCAATACCCCTGGCATAAAGCAAAAGTTGTTTTGAGCGCTCATCAGGTCCGGGTTCAGATTTTCCGGTCTTGTAATCTATGATCTCAACCTCATTCTTTGTCCCCTGTATCAGATCCACCCTGTCAATGAATCCCTTGAAAGTAAACCCTCCAAGCGGTACAGCGAATCTTTGCTCAACCATCAGGTTATTCGCAATTCTATTTTTGTTCCGCTCCCAGAATACATCGAGTGCTCCAGTTGCAGCTTCAACATCAACGCCCCTGAATTCTGGTTCTTTTGCGACCGAGTCCCTGATCTCGTATAGCCTTTCCTTCGTGGTTATTTTCTCACTTACCACTATCTCAAGCACCTTATGAACAAAAGTTCCCCTTTTCATAGCTCCCGTAGAATCCTCTGAATCGCGTGTAGGCATCCTGAGGAGTTCCTTGAGTTCATACTGCTTGGGGCAATTCTCATAAGTACTTATTGAGGAATAGCTGAAAGTCATGGTTACAGGATTGAATTTCAACCCATTCTTATTCTCTTTGATTTTACCCAGAATAATCTGCGCATCTTGCGCAGGGTCTATTTTTCCCCAGTTGGAATTGAAAACTTCCTTGAAATCTGGCGCGTTTCCAAGCTTTAAAGCCTGATACAGCAGCATATTTTTCAATATCTCATTAAAATCACCAGAATCAAGCGACTCGATGACTAGTATTTTTCTCAGAGCCTTTTCCCTCTCAAGCGCACTGTCCTTTACCATTTCCCTTACTTTTGTATCAATATCCCTGAAATAACTGAGATCTCCAACTGTGATATTCCCGCCTGCCCTCCAGTTATCATATCTGATATCCGTAAGGAACTCAGACGGCTCTCTTTCATCATTAGCATATTTGATTGCCAGTGTCAGGAAAAGATATTCTTTAGCCCTCGTTAATGCAACATACGCAAGCCGCCTCTCTTCTTCCTTTTTGATCTCTTTCTTGCGCTCCCTGAGTGCTTTTTCAATATCTTTGATTGTATCATCCTCAAATACATCCCTGTATTGCTCCATCAATTCAGGCGGGATTAGTGGTTCTGCGCCTCCCCGGTACAGAGGGAATTTATCTTTGGCAAGGTTGGTGAGAAATACTACACTGAATTCCAGGCCTTTAGCTGCGTGTATGGTCATCAGGTTTATGGCATCCTCATCAGCTATCCTTGCCGGCGCCGGATTCCCATCCATCTCGTCAAGGATCTCAAGATAATCGATGAACAAATTCAGGTCTTTTCCGTGGAACTCCTCAAAATTGCTGGCTAATTCATGAAGCCGCCTGAGGTTTAAAAGCGCTTCCCTGCTGCGTTTTGTGTCAGTATGGACGAATTGCCTTGAGAGTCCCGATAGATCGTAAACCTCAAGGATCAGGTCTGATACGTCAAGATTCTTCTTAGAGCATAGTGAATCAATTCTCTTTTTTACATTGTTTATGGTCTCAAGTCCGCTCTTTGAAAATCCGAGTTCTCCAATATGATGATAGATGGCTTCCTGGAATGAGACCCATTTTTTCTTGATGTATTCTCCAATCCTGATGGAATCTTCCTGATTTAGGGTATTATTGTAATGGAATATCCTCCACCACGCCTCTGTTCCGCGGGCTGTGGGATGAGAGATATTATTGATGATATACAGGTAAGCAAGAGCGGTCTTAATTTCAGATTGTTTCAGGAAATCGGTATCGTCTTTGATGCGGAAAGGCAAACCCCTGTTTTCAAGAGCCTGTCTTACCTTTCGTCCCTGGGCATGTGTCCTGTATAATACGGCTATATCTTTTGGCAGAATTCCCTGTGCCAGGAAAACCTCGATCTTCTCGACTATGGCTCTTGCTTCCTCGTTATCATCCTCTGTTTCAATGATACGGACATTCTCTCCTTCAAGATCCTTGTGATTTTTCAGGAGCTGACATTCTTTCTTTTTCTCCTCTCCATAGTTCTTTTCGATCAGGGTGTGGGCAACTCTGAGTATTTTATTGGTTGACCTGAAACTGACATCGAGTGACACCATGTCTTTATCTGAAAGAGAGAATTGCTTTTTGAACTCCTCGATATTATTGGTGTACGCTCCACGGAATGCGTATATGGTCTGGTTAGGATCCGCCACCACTGTTATGTTCTTATTCGCGGATGTGAGCTTCTTTATCAGCTCGAACTGGACATAATTCGTATCCTGGAATTCATCAATAATGATGTAACGGTAGGTGTCGTTCAATTCCTGCGTACCATACACATCGAGATACCAGAGGGCGATCTTATTGAGGTCGCCGTAATCCAGGGCGCCTATACTGGATTTCTTTTCTTCATATTTCTCCCAGGCTGTTATGAAGTTTGAATATTTCTGGTATTCTTCATATAGGTATATGAATTCAGAGTATCTCTTTTTCTCTGCCTGTTCTGCCTTTTTATCTTCTTTATCTTTGAATTCCTGAAGATGGAAGGTATTGAGTTTGAATTTGGATTCCCGATACAGTTCTTTCCATGTGCTATCATCTTTTTCGATAACCTGAACTAGTTTTTTTAACGTCTCCAAGAATTCTTTGAATTTATCTATTGAGATATTCAGGTCTTTTGCTTTTCCGATCGTGTTTGCGTACAGACTGGCGATCCTTGCATCGATCCTGAGTTCCCTGAATATAAAAATAGCTGAATCCATCTCTTCGAATATCTTGAAGTCGCCGGGAACTCTGCAACGGTCAGCATGATCCTTGATGAGTTCCGCGCAGAATGAGTGGAATGTCTTAACGATCACTTCCTTTCCCTGAAGGAGCTTCTCGATTTTATCCCGCATGTTCCTTGCGGCTTCCCTGGAGAATGTGAGAGCAAGGATCTGAGATGGGTCGATGTTTTCCTTCTCGACCATGAAAGCGATCTTTGCGGTGATGGTCGTGGTCTTGCCTGTGCCTGCGCCAGCAAGGATGAGTTGGGGGGCTTGTGTGTGCTTTATGGCTTCAAGCTGGCGGGGTATTAGGGTTGAGAGGAGGGAGTCTAAGGAAATAGATACCACCGTTTTATAGGCTTACAGAATACGTCCCGAATAATAATACTTTGCATAAATATTTCATCATTTTTGTTTTAACAATAGTACTTCGACTCTTTAGGATTTAATATACAATTTAATTAATAATTCTATAATTAAAATCGTATTAATATTCAGGTGCGATTTTCTTTGTTATCTTGATGATATTACAATTGCCAGGCCAAGAAGGCATCCATGATACCCTTCAATTCGCTTCATTCAAGTCAGAAATCAGTACTTCCGAATTGAAATTTTTAATTTTTCATCTCGTGTACCTTCATTTCATATTCAATGAAGCACGAGATCATCGTGCGATATATCTTCTCCACAATATCAGGGTCAAGATCATGTTCAACTGCAATGCCCCTCACTTTTGATATTACTTCCTCTACGCGTGACGGAGCTTTCACATCCTGCGTTGTTTTCTTGAATTTTGCAGCCTGCGCTACATAGCGGCTTCTTTGCGAGATCAGTTCAACCATTTCCCGGTCGATCCTGTTAATGTTCTCGCGCACTTCTTCTATACTTTTACATTCTGACAAATTCATTTCTCCTTAGTGCACTCCTTGGTGCATAAATAAACAGCAATAAAGCCTTCAGAATACTGCTTCTCATCTATTGTAAATCCAGCTCTCAGAAGCAGCGCTTCCATGATCCAGCCAGGAGTTGAATATTCGTCCCTGATCCCAATTTCCAGAAATCAGGAAGATGATGAAGCGCAAGTTGTGAAACGATTGCATCCACGTTTGCTCCTGAATGTTCATAAGTCAGAAATCCTGCATTATGAAATTCAATATTTAAAATCCCCTTGCTTTCAGCCTTTCTTTGAGCAAAATCAAGCATCCGGGGAGAAACATCTATGGCATATACTTTTTTACAATGCCTTGCAGCATCAATCGCAAAGTTTCCCGTACCTGTTCCGAATTCAATAAGAGTCTGGTTATTGGTGAGATTTAGGGTCTTGATAATTTCTTCATTCTCTTTCTTTATGTCTCTTAACAGTCCCATTTGCGAATCATATACCTCAACCTGGGCAGGATCATTGTAGTTTGTCCCTACTTGCTTCATTTCATTATACTGCCAGTCCGGATATGATTTCATTTTCTTATTACCATCATCTCATTTGCGTTTTTCATAAATTCGTAACCAACTCTCTTTATTGATATCTTCAAATTCCTGAAATCCTCATCACGCATAAGAAGTTCAATATATCTTGATCTGATTCCTTTAAAATTTACGACCGGAAAAATGCGAATTTCCCTGGAACTTATTCTTAAAAGTTCCAGTATTGTTTTCTTGTGGAAATCATAATCCAGTTTGTCTTCATAAAGAAATAATAAATGGGATACAAGAGAAATAGTAAATTGTTTATCCCTGAAATCCGTTATAGGGTATTCGACTGGTTTATATCTTTTTATCCCATATTTTTTGAAATCTTCCAGAAATGACCTATATGCTTTTTCCCTATTGGCTTTCAGTGATTGGATATCCTTGAAAAAATCCCATAAATAAATATCGGCAATAGCTGGCATCTGTTCCATAACCGAGTCAAGGTCTTGGACACATTTAGTCTCAATTTCATCAGGACTAAGGAAATATATTTTATCAGAAGCTGTCACATTAAATCCTTTTGAATTTGCTTCTGCACAGAAAGAACTCACACCTGATGCTGCATCAAGCAAGATTTCATTTTTCAGCAATCCATTATCAAGGTCGAACATCTTATAATATTCTTCAAATGTTCTTCCCATAAGGACGACAGTTTTCAGATCCAGGTGCTTATTCATCTAAAAAATTCTCCTGGTCTTTTGATTTTACTGCTACTCTATCACAGCGCCCTTATCCGCTGAACCTACCATTTTCTGGTAGCGTGCAAGATAGCCTTTTGTAACTTTTGGCGCGGGTGGTTTCCATGATGTTTGCCTTTTTTCAAACTCTTCTTTTGATATCTTAAGGTTCAACATACGCCCTGGTATGTCTATTTCAATCGTGTCTCCTTCCCGGACAAGAGCTATCGGGCCAGCAACTGCTGCTTCGGGCGATACATGACCTATGCAGGGCCCCCGCGTTCCGCCCGAGAATCGACCATCTGTGATGAGCGCAACCGAATCAATAAGTCCCATTCCGGCTATTGCTGCTGTCGGAGAAAGCATCTCGCGCATTCCCGGGCCGCCTTTTGGTCCCTCGTACCTGATCACAAGACAATCTCCCGGTTTGATCTTCTTTGCCATTATGGCTGCCATTGCCTGTTCTTCACTGTCAAAAACACGGGCGGGTCCGGAATGTTTTAACATTTTCTGGCTGACTGCGGTCTGTTTTATTACAGAGCCATCGGGAGCAAGGCTTCCCCGCAATACGGCTATCCCGCCTTCTGCATGTACGGGAGAATCAAGGCTTGCAATGATCTCCTTATTTGCGCGCGGATTTATGATGACATATTCTTTCAGGTTTTCATCGAGATTTTTCCCTGTAACTGTCAATGTATCCAGGTAAAGTTTTGATCGCAGGCGCTCCTGTATTGCAGGAACTCCTCCCGCGCGTTCAAAGTCGATAAGGAACTTATTACCTCCGGGCCGCAGATTGATCAGGTGAGGCGTCTCCTTGCTGATCTGGTCGAATCTCGAAAGCGGGAGGGTAAGGCCGTATTCAAGAGCTATTGCAGGTAAATGCAGCGCAGTATTTGTGCTTCCCCCGATTGCCATATCAAGGCGTATTGCATTGTCAAGTGACTCCTGCGTTACTATGGATCGTGCTGTTATTCCTTTTTTAACAAGTTCAAGGATTTTCATGCCTGATTGCTTTGCGATCCTTGTTTTTTTTGCATCCACCGCATGCGCTGTCCCGCATCCGGGAAGACTCAGGCCAAGCGCCTCAGTCACACAGGCCATGGTATTGGCAGTGAACAGGCCTGCACAAGAACCTGCTCCGCAGCAGGAACAGTCCTCAAGTATCTTTAATTCCTGGTCTGATATCTTATTATTCTGGCGCGCTCCAACAGCCTCGAACAGTGATATTACATCGCGGGGTTCATCACCAACGATACCTGGCATCATAGGCCCGCCTGTTACAACTATAGTGGGTATATCAAGACGCCCGGCAGCCATAAGATGTCCAGGAACGATCTTATCGCATGTTGGTATCATGACCATCCCGTCGAACTGGTGTGCTTCCACCATCATTTCGATGCTGTCAGCTATTATTTCCCTGCTGGGGAGCGAATTCTTCATGCCCGTATGCCCCATTGCTATGCCGTCGCATACTCCGATTGTGTTAAATTCAAATGGAACCCCGCCCGCCATTCGGATTCCGGCTTTTACCGCCTCTGCAAGCTTATCAAGATGAATATGGCCGGGTATAACTTCATTCCAGGAATTCACAACCCCGATAAAAGGCAAAGACATTTCTTCATCTGTCAGCCCGACTGCTTTTAATAAAGACCTGTGGGGGGCACGCTCAAGTCCTTTTTTGATATTGTCGCTTCTCATGATACCCGTTTGTAGATGAGTTCAAATATTTTAAATATACCGCCGGCAAAATGGCAAAAATATTGCCAAGCCAAAAAAAAGAGATCCGACAACAATATGCCGGATCTATGCCTCTGTTACCCTCTTGTCTAAATTGCAGGATATCACAGGATCTGATCTATTATTGAGCCCCTGTTCCTGCTATTGTTCCTTGTAGATGCTACAGCCACTTTGATCTTCTCTTCGACCGAAGAAGCGCTGTTTCTCATCGGCATGCTGTCTCCCTTGGGTCCCATGATCTGGGCTGAGTGGATACCGGTCATGATCGCCATGCAGCGTACCTTGCCTTCATACTCCTTCTTTACTCTTGCGCCCCAGATAACGTTTGCATGAGAGTCAAGCTCATATGTCAGGGATGAAGCGATCTGTTCCGCCTCATGGAGAGACATATCAGTTCCGCCGGTTATGTGGAGCAGGCAGCCTGTTGCGCCCTTTGTATCCACATCAAGCAGCGGGTGATTCAAGGCAGCTCTTACAACTTCCTTTGCCTTATCCTGTCCCTTTGCCTCACCGACAAGCATTACTGCAAGTCCTCCGCCCTTCATTATAGCCCTGACATCTGCGTAGTCAAGGTTTATCAATGACGGCTGGGTAATGGTTTCTGTAATACCTTTCACGGTCTCTGATATCAACTGGTCCATTACTGAAAATGCCTGGTCTATCGGGAGATTCGGGACATAATCAAGCAGCCTGTTGTTATCAAGAACTATTACGGTGTCTGCTGCTTTTCTCAGTTCATCCAGACCTTCCTCAGCCTTGAACATCCTTGAGCGCTCTACCTTGAACGGGCTTGTTACCATTCCGATTACAATTGCTCCCTGGTCTTTTGCTACCTGTGCAACTACCGGTGCAACGCCTGTTCCTGTTCCTCCACCCATTCCTGCTGTGACGAATACAAGGTTTGCATCCTTAAGTACATCCTCAAGTGTTCCCCTTGCAAGTTCCGCGGCTCTTCTTCCAACTTCCGGGAACCCGCCTGCGCCCAATCCCCTTGTTATTGATTTGCCTATCAGGATCTTTTTATCTGCCTGGATTATATCCAGGTGGATCTTATCCGTGTTTATTGCGATAGTATCTGCGCCTGCAACGCCGATGTTATAAAGACGATTTACTGTATTATTACCGCCCCCACCGCATCCGACTACAACGATCTTTGGTGTTCCAAATTCATCTATCTCTTCAGACGAGCCGCATGCTGCCTGCTTGAAATTTGTTTCCTTTTCCTTGAATTTTAATGCGTCCTGTACAAATGATTCCATATTCATCCCCTCAGATGATTTTTTTATTTTCCTTCTATTGTTCCTCTTTTAAGAGCAGGAATGACTCTGCATTCTTTGACTGCTCTTTTGCTTTATCGAACAATTGCATCCTGCCAACCAATTTTTCACTTCGTTGATCGATTAGATCTCTTATAGCCGTCCTGATTGCTTCGCTAGCGGACGGAAATTCACCAAACTCAACTAACATGTCGATCATTTTTAATTGCTGTTCCGGGAGCCTTAGTGTTACTCTTTGCATATTTTTGGTTACTCCCTGTGGGAGGGTTTGACGAACCCTGAGATTTTTCATATTTTTCATATTTTAGACGGGTTCATCAAAGTGCATACAGGTGTACGCCTTTTGTACGCCACTTGTATGACATTTGTCTGACACTTTGTCTGACGCAAAGATATATAAAAGTATCGATATGATGTTGTCATAATCATCATAGAATGATGATTTTATTTCGAGTTCAAATGATGTATACACAAACCTTATGAGTATTTAAAAAGTATCAGGTTAAAATTCAGGTAACCTTTTTGTTGTGTAGTCCTGAAACCTTTGGCCTTTATATCCATCTTCCTCTAAGACTGTACAGCCGTTAATTTTGCAATTCTATACGCTTCAACAGTAACATATATATTAAATATTAAATATGCAATCAGTATTAAGAATGCGAATATCGCAATGTACATATTCTTATTTTCATATAATAAACCTAAAGCCAGAGTTGGGACAACTATCGATATTATCAAATAAATAATTCCTTTTTTTATTTCTTGTTCATATATTTGTCCTGCTCCAGGTATGATAAATGATAAAAATGCTGCAAGAATAGGATTTTTTTTATTGGATCTTTTTTTAGATAGTGTTAATTCCTTCTCAGTTAAACCTGCCGATGGAGACCTATTATCTTTAGCCTTATCGATTTTTTTAAGTAACAATTACTCTTCCATGTGGTATGATTGCATGTATTGTACAACTATATTCATATGTTCCGGTTTGATTAAATGTGTAACTGTATGTGGTACCCGGATCGATACTTCCTGAATCGAATGATCCTGTTACTGAAGTTATTGTGTGTGTAACATTATCATTATTAATCCAGTTTACGGTTTTACCTACTGGAACGTATACAGTAGTTGGGACAAAATTAAGGTTAGTAATATTTACATTTACCGATGGTTGTTCTGTGGGCGTCGGTGTTGCTGTGAGTTTAGGTGTTGCTGTGGGCATCGGTGTTGTTGTAAGTTTAGGTATAGGTGTAGGTGTCGGTGTAGGGGTATAAGTCTCTTTTGTAGGTGTAGGAGTTGGTATGGGTGTCACTGGAGGTATGGGTGTTACTATAGATATCGGTGGCATTGGAGTCGATGTTGCTATTGGTGTTGGTTCCGCAGGTCTAACCGTAGTTGTTGATGTACATCCGCTTACTAATACAAATATTGCTAATAATCCGATAATCAATGTCTTTTTCATGTCAAACCTCTCTTACTTCCTGGTTTTTCCCCCATCTTTCTTTAAAGAAACTGATGCATAAGTTTCCCATGGTAAATTCCCACTCCCATAGTTCACTCGCTGGCAAACAATTCATTAAAGGTTTCAATAGTATTTAAAATTATCCAATCGTTCATTTAATTTTAATATTTTAATAATCTGCTCTTATTTTTTCCTGAATATATAATTCATTACTATATTTGCGCTCAATTTCAAGATTTTATAATGTCATTCAGGCTTCTTTTCTCCTTATTCAAGCATGTGCAAAAATAACACAAAGCACAGTTAATGGTTAATGACGAATATATTAAAATATTTTTCTTGATAAATATATATGAAATTAAAATATGAACCATAAAGATTACATTTTTATAATGGTAAAAAGTATTAGGTTAAAACGTGATAGAAAAAACCATTGCAGGCTTGAAAGTAGGGGACGATCAACCTGTAAGGATAATGGGAGTAATAAACCTCAGCAAAGAGTCTTTCTATAAGAATTCCGTGGTTTCACCCGTTCATGTCCGCGATGCTGCCCTCAAAATGATAAATGAAGGTGCAGATCTTATCGATATTGGCGCCCGTTCAACATGGCCTCTTGCTGCCAGAATATCAAAAGATGAAGAACGATCGCGCCTGATACCTGCTGTTCGTGCCCTTGCGGATATTCCTGTACCTATTTCAGTTGACACGATGTTCTCAGACCTTGCAGAAGAAGCACTTTTGGCGGGTGCAAAAATAATAAACGACGTGAGCGGCTTCACAAATGATGAAAAAATGATGGACGTGGCTGGAAAATACGCCTGCCCTGTAATATTGATGGCAAGTAATAATATTCCGGGTGACCCTGTGGGAATGGATGCAATAATAGAGTCACTGGGAAGAATAATTGAACGGGCGCAAAATTGTGGAATTTCACGGGATTCAATTATCATCGACCCGGCTGTTGGAAAATGGACTCCTGAAAAACTCCCGATATATGATTATGAAACAATTGATAATATCGCAAGACTCAGGATCTTTAAAAAACCCATATTGGCAGCAATATCCAGAAAATCATTCATTGGTGATAT
>CABMCA010000015.1 GCA_902384525.1 uncultured archaeon | reverse complement strand
TATCCATTTATTATTATGCCAGGGTCATAAGATATATGTATGTGCTGCCGCCAAATGGCGAAAGAATAAAAGAACCCGTTCCTTATGTAATTGCGATCCTTCTTGCAGTGATAGGTACGATCGGAATAGGCCTGTATCCTGAACCGTTCATCCAGATGGCGATCAATGCAGCTAAAGTTCTAGGAGTGTGATAATTATGGCAGATTGTGAATTATGTGGTGCAGCAAGACCAACCCTTTGCCCGGTAAAAGTAAGAGACGAGAGTGTAATACTCGCTTATCCGAAAGGTACATGGCGGGGCATAAACGAGGAATGTCTTGACAGGTGTCATGAAGCGAACATCAATAGGGTTCCAATAAAGGCGAAAAAATGCGATCTATGCGGCACAAGGAATGTGCCTTTATTCCAGGTGACAGTCCAGATACCCGTATTCCAGGAACCATATCACAGGAATTCAAACAAAGCGATATGTGAAAGTTGTTTTGAAGCTTGTGAAGACACGATAAAACGACGAATTGCCGAAAAAGAAGAGTCACCTCATCATTAAATTGGTTTTAACGTGAAAATAAACCAGATTATGACACACGGGTTCAGGTCTGGATTTATATTTTATTTTTTAATAGTTATTTTTTGATACCCTGCTTCACACCCTCATTTATATTTGTGTGAAGGGAAATATGTCTTTAGATTTGAGCGTATCAATGATGATAAATAATCGATTATTATCCCAGAGAGGGAGTTAAATTGCCTTTAGATTATACTGATTTAAGAGAAATGAAAAAGCGCCAGGATATTGAAGGGTTGGTGAATATTCTTGAAACCGGCGATATAAAGGAATGCCGTGAAGCGATACGCATGTTGGGAGAACTGAGGACCAGGAAGGCAATATCTCCCCTGATAGGATTTCTTGAGACAGATGATGTACAGATACGTTCTAACGCAGCATGGGCTCTTGGCGAAATAGGACATGTGAAAGCTGTTCTTCCCCTGATCGGGCTTTTGAATGACCCGATTGAAAATGTCAGGATAAATGCGGCGTGGTCGCTGGGGCGCATTGGTGATAAACGTGCCTTAACGGTATTAAGGTCTGCCAGGAAGAACGGTTCAACAGAACTTCGAAAACATGCACAGGAAGCAATAGCAAGAATAGAATCTAATGAAAATGATATATGGCGAAATTGTGAAGATGCTGACATTCCTGATATCGTGGACATTCCCCTGATTGAAATTGAAGTTCCATCGTATATGGAGTGCAATTATATATCAAGAGTAGAAGATGCTGACACCCAGACAGATTATGAGAATATGGCCAGGTTCTCAAGAAATGTCCAGGTAAGAGATACAGGTGATCCATTATCAGAAGATGATACACGAAAGATCATATTGGGGTTAAAAGACGATTCCAAAGGTCTTGTATCAGTCGATATTATATTCAAGTATAAAGATAACACAAATGGTGAACGAAAGTCAAGTTCTGTATGGCTGCAAATGGCAAGTACAGGGACAAATGGGGATAACAACAATAGCAATAACAACAAAACTGAAAGTGAAATAGAAAGGATTGATTCGGGGCCAAAATATATTAAGAGAACCGAAGGTACCAGGAAAAAAGCGAAAATAAAACATTCAAGAAAGCCAAGGCCGGTTGAATATGATATACCTGAAGAAACAGGATTAGATCAATCCGAGAAATATTCTTCTGAAATTGATGAAACTGAAGCGTACCCGGAAGAGAGGGTTATAACCAGAAAGATTATTTCTCGCAGGGATAAAAGACCAGTAAGGGAAATACCTGAAGAACAAGAATACGGGTATGAAGAAGAAACCCAGGAAATTCCTGAATTATCAGGACATGAAATAGAAGCTAAGGAAATCAGATCTGAACCAATTCACAAAGAGATAAAACCTGAGGTTAAGCCTGTTAAGGAACCTCTCGTGCAGGCTGTACCTCCAAAAATACCTGAGCAGCCAAAACCTGAACCAAAACCCAAAGAGACAAAACCTGAAGTTAAGCCTGTTAAGGAACCTCTCCAGGCTGCACCTCCAAAAATACCTGAGCAGCCAAAACCAGAACCAAAACCCAAAGAGACAACACCGGAGGTTAAACCTGTTAAGGAACCTCTCCAGGCTGCACCTCCAAAACTAAAAATACCTGAGCCAGAAATAAAGCCACCTGTGGAACCTGTAACAGCAAAACCCCCAGGCGTATCAACACCAGACGGAAATGTGAATTCCGCAGTCCAGCTCTTAAGTAATATAGGTATGTCAGGAATGACGAATGCGGCTTCAACTGTCACTCAATTGGGGGGAGAAGAAGCAGAGTCGAAACATTCTCAACTTCGTACTATTCAAATTGAAGAAATGAATGATGAAATAACAGGTCTTGGTGATAATGTTGTGATGATCGGTGTCGAACTTCACGGCAACGGAGCGGAAGGAGAAGTGAAAGGTGAGATGCAAATGTATATCTCAAGACAGGATGCACTTGAGGTAGCTAACGAACTTCTTTGCAACTCTCCGGATGCTGCAATAAAGGAATTCAATGATGATATTACTTCCACATTGAAAGAAACTGCCAATATTTACGGAGGGCAGTATGTCAGCGCTATTTCCGAATATATCGGAGTGCCATTATCATTAAAAGCTCCCTCATTCAAGACAGGACAATCCTCACAGATCGCAGAATCTGTAATGAAAGATATTACGGGGAAAGTGGAGTTTGCCCTTGCGACCAATATTGAATTTGGAAATAACAGGATTGGCCGTTTGATAATGCTGGTTGACCCCAAATCCTTTGAGGTTATAATTACAAAGCTCATTTAATATTTATTCAGGGAATCTATATTGTTTTTCCTAGTCGACTTGATCAGCCAGAATCCCTTCTTTTGATAATACAAGGGCGGATAATAACCCGCTGATGCCTCCGCCAACGATAATACAATCATATTTATTCATACAAATCATCCTGCACGGAGTCCTTTTCAAGTATTTTATTGATTATATTTTTTTTCTTTTAACCACTTTGCAAACATAACCAGAGCCCTGTACCTGTGGGATATCCTGTTCTTTTCCTCATCAGCCATTTCACCAAATGTCGCTCCACTGACTTCGAATATGGGATCGTACCCGAAACCCAGGTTTCCCCTGATATCTTTTGCGATTTCCCCGGCCACTTCTCCTCCAAA
Organism: uncultured archaeon; assembly: GCA_902384525.1. Lineage (GTDB taxonomy): Archaea > Halobacteriota > Methanosarcinia > Methanosarcinales > Methanoperedenaceae > Methanoperedens. The sequence goes on along the minus strand of CABMCA010000015.1, from coordinate 15,583 downwards.
AACCATTGGTTCATGACCCGGGCGGCAGTATCCTATCATGCATTTCAGGTAAGCGCGCCGATTCGTTTCCCCATCAAGAAGTTTCAATATTCTCTCATTTCCAAGAGTCCTGGCAACGTATGCAGAATAAGGCCCCGGGAATCCTGAAAGAGCATCGATAAATATTCCGGAATCATCCACCATGACCTCGCAATTCAGTTTATTCGCTGCCCATCTTGCACCGAAACCTGCGATAGCTTCCAGGGTATCTTCCTGTAATTCAGGATATCCGCAATTGTTTTGTTCTATTTCTATACCCAGAGGCGCCATGATCCGGGCTGCTTCACTTACTTTATGGGAATTGCCTGTCACAAAGATTATTTTTCTCATGGGTTACTCATGTTTTTGGATCATTATTTCTGCTTTTTTTGATTATATATTTTTTCTTGTAAAATACATAACCTATAGTCAACATCAACGCTAAAATCAAAGCAATTAAAATATCCAGGTTAGTATATTCCCGCCCCTTCATTGTAAGAGCCCTGAAAAAAGAGCCAAGGATAATGAAAAATGAAAACAGGAATACGATCGCTGCTTCTTTGATAAATGAAGGATTCATTTACTTCCCTTTAAATTTTCTACCGTATTTACCATATTTTCCATACGAATTTATTTTATTTGGTTTTTTTGTTACGAGAGTTTTCTTTATGAATTCCCGATACTTCGGGTTGTATTTCATCAATATAAGTATTATCGGATAGCGCAGGAATATTATCAATGATATGATGCCCAGAGTGAAACCGATAACAAGGATGATTTTGGATAATAATGGAAGGCTATTAAAATCAATCATGAATGTTATTTCGCCTGATCAAGGCCAAACTCTTTATGTAGTACTGATACAGCCTTTTTTGCTCCGTCTCCACTCACTGCAAACGAGATATTGTGCTGTGACGAACCCTGGCTTATCATAATCACATTTACTTTTGCTTTTCCAAGAGCCCCGAAAACTCTCCCTGCTACGCCTGGAGTATTTGCCATGCCTGCACCTACAACGGCTACAACAGAAATGTTCCTGTCAGGGGTGATCTCTTTAATGATCCCGTTCTTGAATTCAGCTTTTATCGCCTTTACAGCCTTATCAAGATGCGAGGCGTCCACCACCAGTGAGATGTTGGCTTCCGAAGAGCCCTGGCTTATCATTACAATATTTACGCCTGCATTTGCAAGTGTAGTGAAAACGCGTGCTGCTACACCGATCGTCCCTACCATTCCGGCGCCTGAAATATTGATGAGAGCTACATTTTTAATTACCGTCACGGCTTTTACTATATCCGCGCTCAGTTTCTGGTCTTTGACCACAATAGTTCCCGGAACCTCAGGATGGAATGTATTCTTTACGCGCACAGGTATTCCGTGCCTGATCGCAGGTTCGATCGCTCTTGGATGCAGCACTTTTGCCCCAAAATACGATAACTCCATTGCTTCAATATAGGAAATAACGGGGATAGGTCTTGCTTCAGGAACGATATTGGGGTCAGTTGTCATTATCCCATCCACTTCTTTCCAGAGCCATATTTCATTGGCTTTTATCGCTGCTCCCACAATCGATGCTGTGAAATCAGAACCTCCGCGCCCCAGAGTTGTGATAATACCTGCTTCGTTCCGGGCAATAAAACCACATATCACCGGGATACATTCATTAAGGAGTGGTTCTATCCGTTCTTTTACTAATGAATATGATCCCTCAAGAGGTTTGGCATTCCCGTATTCATCTGTTGTTATTATTCCTGCTTCGCCTCCGGTGAATGAACATGAATTTACACCGAGGGAATTAAATGATCCCGCGATGATCGGCGCAGCCAGCCTCTCTCCATAGGAGGATATGTAATCTATCGACCTTGGGGTCAGCTCTCCCAGATAGCAGATGCCAATAAGAGCTTTTTCAAGTTCCTCAATGCGCTGGTCAAGGTGATGGGTTACTTTTTCTTCAATCCCTGGATTGCCGATGGCATCCTTTACAGCCTTATGGTGCTGTTTTGTGAGGTCGGCGATGAATTCTTTTACACCTGATGTTTTCCCGGTCTCTGAGGCATCTTTTGCGTTTTTCAGGAGGGCATCCGTGACTCCGCTGAGGGCTGATGTCACAAGAGCGATCTCATTTCCTTCATCACGGTATTTTTTTGCCAGTTCTGCGACATGTCTTATGCGGATGCCGTCGCCGACAGATGTGCCTCCGAATTTCATCACTAATCTCATATAGGCTTTTTCAATCGTCAGAGGTTCTATTAAAGGTTACTAAAACAATCAGGGAAATCCAGAATAGTTATTGAGATTAGAAAAACTATTAATATGGATTGAAATATTAAGAGGATACCCGCGAAATATCGGACTGCGCTGGTAGTGTAGCGGCTATCACTAGGCGTTGCCAACGCTTAAACTCGGGTTCGATTCCCGACCAGCGCATTTTCTGTGAATTTTTTATGATCAGAACGATCTTTTCACTCTTCTTCAGGACTATAGTTTGCAAAACACAATATTTATTAATAATAACCATATTAAACAAATCCAATGGCAAAAAAGAAACAAAAACTATCTGAAAAAAAATCAGGTATTCAAACAATTCATATCATACTTGCACTACTGGTGATTTCGGCACTGGCAATTTATTTCCTGAATTCAGGGGGAAATAATTCGGGCACCTTTCCAGCCGACAATTTTAAAAAATTGAACACTACTATTGAGCCGGGTAAAGTAAAGATCATAGAATTTTTGAATTTCGGTTGCACGCATTGTAATGACCTTCGTAAAAATATGCCCCAGCTTCTACAAAAATATGGAGATAAAGTGGAAATAACATACATTCCCATCAATTTTCCCAAACAATCAACAAAGAGTGTTGAAGCCTATCTTATTGCGGAACAAATGGGAAAAGGAGATGAGATGCTTAATGCATTATTTGATGCCGAATTCAATAAGGGAATGGATATAATGGAAAGCACCATTGCAATTGAAACTGTTGCAGCAAGTATCGGGCTAAACGAGACAGAATTCAGTCAGAAACTTGATAGTGGCGCTATGAAAAATGCAGCTAATTACAATCTCAGGTTGGCGAATGATTATAATGTTGCAGGTACTCCCACTGTTTTTATCAATGGGAAGTCTCAGGAAGATTATTCAATAACAAATTTGGATAAGGTTGTAGGGTCGCTTCTGGAACAGGGTAAGTAAATTTCCTGATTTCATATTTCTATTTCAGGTTTGATGATTTCAAAAATGAAACAAATTTGAACTTTAAATTATCCCCATATACATCAAAACCGCAATAGCAAGCAGCGTCACTCCGGTTACAAGCCTCATCATTACCCTTTTATCTTTCCTGAACTTCTCGACTTTCTCAGGGTCAAGACCAAACGCTATCGCGCCTCCAAGAACAAGAACCGGAAGCACAACACCAAAGTTGTAAGCAGCAAGATACAAATAACCTGTGCCTTCTCCCTTTCTTACCATATCAAGTATCAGGAAATATACGGCGCCAACGCATGGCGCTTTTATGAGCGAGAACAGCGCACCCATAAAGAACGATGCTGGAAGGCTGACCTTCTTGGTCACGCTTTCTGTAAGGCGGATAAAGGCTTTCGGTGTGTAGAAAGAGGATTCCGTATTTTTTCTGAGATGATTCGCATCATAAACATGCCATAGTCCCAGGATGCCGATAAGAACAACCAGGAAATTCTTGATACCGGCCTGCAAACCAGGGGCTTCTTCCAATATTCTGAGGAGACCGATCCCGACTATAAGATATGTTACAAAAATACCAAGGCTGAACATGAGTACGATCAGAAGGACATTTCGCCTTTTTCCCGTGGTCGCAAGTGTCACTGATGCAATAAAAGCAAGGATGGCAAGAAGGCACGGATTAAAACCTGCAAGGAACCCTACTACAAAAATGGATGGCACAGAAAGGATGAGCTTATCACTTTGTGCAATTCCAGGAGTTTTTGAAACTGGGGCTTTATCAATATCCTCTTTTAAGATATTTTCAAGTTTTGCAGTATCACCGTTGTAATTATCGTATGAAATCAGATTTTTACTATCCTTATTAATGACAATAGAAGGAGTGCCGGGAATTCCGTACTGGATAGCCAGGTCCCTTCCTTCCTCTTTGGCATTATATTTTACAAAGTTTACCCTGCTGCCATAGGATTTCATTAAAGCTTCAACTACAGGAGTGGCCTGTTCACACTTCTGGCATCCCGTTATATAAAAGTATTCGACCAATACCGTTTCATTAGATTGTGTACCATATGCAGATGCATTCCTATCATATGCCTTTATATCATTAATCCGAGTATTATTTAATTGCTCATTTGTCACTGTATTATTTGACTGCAAGATCTCTGATCCATTCTTTGAAATATTAGAATCATTTCTTGCAAGAATGACTTTTTTGTAGGTTTCGAACGTTTTTCCACTAACAGTCGCCGTGGCGTTGATTGCGTATTCACCTGGTGACAGCGCAGAACATTCCTCACATGACGGGGTCGTGAATTCAAGATCAAAACCATTGATCCCTTTAACAAAAGTAATATCCTGTGTTTTGTTGATCAAAGGCCGGTCAAAATCATTTCTTATTCCGGATACCCCAAGATTTCCGTTTCCATCTGTTTTGGAATAAAAGTCAATGTGGACTCTTAATGTCTCATTTGAATAGTAAACATCTTTTTGCGTTGCTATGGCCAGGATAGGGTTTACTGAATCCGGTTCAATCTGGCCGGATCTATATATTCCGCACACTGTTGCAAGAGTTGCATTTTTCAGGTCTGATGTAAAATTCTGGTTCCTTATGACATTTATTCCTGGAAAACTATTATTTTCATATATCAGGTCAGTACAGATCTTTTTTCCTTCAAAAACAGCCGGATCCGATAATAATTGCGATCTTGAAACATCTTTATAAGCAGAGGATTCGAGACATCCGGGGATCAAAACAAATAATATGACAAGAATTATGGGTAAATATTTCATAATTTCTCTCTGATTCTCCTTTATTTATCGAAAAATCTTCTCAGGAATTTCCTGAATTCCTTATCCCTGATATTCAGTATTTCCAAATTTTCCATTACAATAAAATTTTTTCTCATGCTGACACCGATATGCTTTCCAAGACTACACTTGAGTATTTCAGATTCAACAAGTTTTCTCGAATTGGAATATTTCCTCGGGATTTCAACCATATACTTCCCGTTACGGATATATACGTTAGAAAACTTATTTGCAGTCTCATATTTAGATTTGAATGCCAATGCATGTTCTTTTGTCCCGACTATGGGCCCTGTATGTTTTTTTACATTCGGAAGATTTGCAGATTCAAGTTCGTATAGAACAACGGCTTTTTCTTTAGCCCATACTCCGCTATTGTAAACCCGGAAGTCATATCGTTCCAGCATCTCATGGCATGATTCTTCAAGCTTATAAAGCTGCGGGTACAGAACATCCTCAACTTCATCCGGGGCATCAAATTCAACCGCGATAAGGCAAGTGCCTCTTGCGCAAATGATATTCTCATAATCCGTATCCCCAAGAGGTTGGGGAATTTTCAGATGGAAATATGATTCATCAAAATTTTTGAGAAAATCGCATGCTTTATCGATGAAAATACACATATTATCAAGAGATAGCGCCGCAGCGACATTTCGTCCGGGGTCGGTCGGATCGATCACAACGAGCGGGTCTTTATGAACAATAGTGCCATGTTTCTCGATATCAATTACGACCCCGAATTTCCAGTCACATGCGGCTTCAAGCACCTTTTCAAAAGAACCGTAATGTATTACAAGAAGCTCCACAAGATAGCCGGAAAACCCGTGGGTTTTTAATTCAGAGCCATATACACCTATACCTTTCTGGAATTGTTTCAGAAGTAGTACATCATCTTCAAGCCCTTTTATCCTGGAACTTACATATTTATTATGAAATGGAGTCCTGTCCACTGCTGATTTGATCTCCCCTGCACTTTCCACGTTAAAAGCCGGAACAAGGTCAACTTCAAAACCATCAATGACGGCATGAACGTATGGGTGCTCAGCATATCGCTCCTCAAAACTTTCGCCTTTTGTCGCAATTTTTCGTGCTATATAAAGCCCTTTTTCTTCAAGGAATTGCCGCTGGGTATCGGGAGGGAACATAATGAAAATATCAAGGTCATGCTCCCCGGATATCCATGTTCCCCGTGCAGAGGAGCCCACAAGAATACCATTTATATCTATGTTTTCGGCTTTGCCAATAGAATTAATGCGCCCGATTACCTTCTCTGCGAGCGTTTTTAACCTGTTCCTCTCCTCGTCAGAAGGTCTTATTGATGAAAGTATCGAAGCTTTAATTATGTTTAGGTCTGTCATTTTTAGTAAATTATAGGTATAACATTTAAGTGCTTATTAAAAATTCATTATATTATTCTTTTTTATCATAAGATGACTTTGGCATACATGTATTTTACCCAATGTTTTTCATGATCAACGACATCCTTAAGTCAAATAAGGATAATTCTGCATGCCCTAATCGCGGGGGTAACCAAGCGGCCAAAGGTGATAGACTCAAGACCTTTCCCTAAATTATGGTAATAGATATATAAAAAAAAACAGCAACGTGCGGAGGTAGCCAAGTGGTCAAAGGCGACAGACTCAAGATCTGTTCCAGAAGTGGTTCAAGGGTTCAACTCCCTTTCTCCGCATTACTGATTGAAAAGCTGGGTGAATAATGACTTTAAAATGTGTTTATTGCGATGTTGAAGCGGAATATTTTTTCAAAGGAAGCGGTTATTGTAGAGAACATCTGCATAAAGAGCAAGAATCTGGAAACTTGCTTTCTGATGACGATATTAAGAACCTTGAGGATAGCATAAATATAGCTGTAAAAAAAGGATGTCCTTCGGACGTGAATTTTTGCAGAAAGAACATGTATCAAACCAAATATCTACAAAAGTACGCCGAAGTCAAAAAAACCGATAACAATTTTTTATTCTCTATAATAATTTTCTCTTTCAGCATCGGGATTGGTTTAGTGTTTGCCTCTATTGGTATAATATCCCCTTCTCTCTGGAAAAAAGAACTTCCAAGTGCCGAAATAAATTATACATTTCTAACATTAATTTTTTTCGGTTGTGTTCTTTTTATTTTAGGAGGGGTTCTTCTTTATTTTTTATGGTCACCCAGACAAAAGACATACGATAAAATCATCTTGAAAGCAGAGAGGCGAATCCAAGACCTCAGCAAAACTGTATAAAGAAAATGAAGCCGCATAAAAAAACAAAATATATCTGTTTTGCTTGGTCGATTATGATTAACATAAATATCCAACATGTTGCCTGAGTAGGTGGTGTTAAAGGAGAACATAAATGCAACAGAAATTAACCGGAACAATTCAGAAAGTAAATCCAATCAACTCAAGACTTATTGAAGGGGTTTTCTCGTGTCAATATTGCGGCGAATTAACTATTATTAAACAGGATGAAAGTTTAGAAAAGATAACTGAACCGTTTGAATGTGGAAATGATGTTTGTGGAAGAAAGAATTGTTTCAAATTAATAGTTGATCGATCTACATTTGTAGAGGAAGCGAGTTTTGTTCTGCTGGTAGATAATGTACCTATTGTTGTACATGTCAGAGGTAGAGAGCTAATAAACAAAATTCCGATTGTTGGTAGCATGATAACGGTATCGGGCAATGAAACGTATCGAAGGAACTCTGCAAAATCAAAATCAAATATTTTTAATAAAATTGTCATAGCTGATGAAATTATTGAAATAGGGCAGAATGACCGTTTCATGGAACCTCTAAATATTATTTCATCTTCAAGATCAATAAGAGAGAGGCTAAAAGTGTTACGAAATATAATTAAAGAGCTACAACAGAAAGAAAAAGGAGGGGTTAAAGTCGAGTTAATCATATCTAAAGCCGAGGAAGCCGGAATAAGAAAGGAAACTATTGAGGATATGTTGATGAAACTAAGAAGCGCAGGTGAAATAATCGAAAGAGAAGAGAATTGTTATCGTGTGGTTTGACGCCCGCTTCTCTGCAACTCATTTTCTCAGTAATTAGTTAATGGCAAACGTGTCTATAGCTATCGGTTAAAGAAATAGTAGCTTGTGTTACTTTTCATTTCTTCCAGAAATGCCACGACTTTTTATTGTAACAGACCCGAATAAAACCATACGCTGGGGAATAGAATTATCGGAATGTGAAATATATGCAGAGCAAAATTTGGAGTTTCTTAAAATAACCCCAAAATTCTTACGTGGTGCTGCAAATCATGAAACCCGAATTTGACCCGAAATGTGCACGATGGGAAAGGATTTAAATAGTTACGATAAACGGATATATTAGATATGTCTAAATCAAAAAACCTGTACTATCGAATGAAAAGAAGGATGGAAACAGCGATCCGAAATAACAGTACCACGGTTACATGTGAAAAATGTAAGGGGTCATGGTCACCGAATTTAAGGGCAGGCGGTAGGTTTCCTAATCTGTGGTGGGTATGCCCTCATTGCAGCTATCGGGATGAGGAGGGTTGAAAGAAATGCCATCACAATTTGTAATAGATAGGGAAAAGACATTTTTTGAGATATGCCGAAAGGCATATCCATATATTATTCACTCTCTCGATGAGGATTTCAAGAAAGAATTAATCGCACTCATGAGAGCGATTGATATAAGCAATACCAAACAATCGGACGAGGTTTACGAACTGGCGGCAAGAGCCGAAGCCCTGATCGAAGGACATAACAATATTGAGGGGTCTGAATTGCCTCAGCGCGTTAATTCTCATTACCAGCAAGTAAAAACGCTCAATATGCAATTAGCAGAATTGTATGCTCTCGCAAAAGGGAAAGGAAAGCGAAGCAACAAGGCCGATAAGGAATTATCGGAACTGAAAGCCAGAGTCGAAACAGAGATATCAGACCTGAAAGCACGGGTGGAGCAATTATCCGCAGAAGTTTTACGATTGTCAGGCAGACCAAAAAAATTAGAATCAGAGCCAATAATAATAGAAGCTGGAAGGGGACTGGAAGAAGAAGCTGTAACAACAGGAGACCGACAGCTAACTGAAAATCCTTTAGAAAATCTTGACAAAAAAATTCTAAAGTATAAAAAATTTAAAGTATATGGTGAAAAAATAGAACTGTATTTAGAAACCCACGATAAAATCGTAAATAAAGACGTGCAGAAACTTTTTGGGATTACAAATGCCCTTGCGTCTTATATTCTTAGAAAACTTGTAAAAAATAATGTTCTTCAAAAAGAAGGAGCAGGAAAGTCCACAACATATCACAGGCAAACTAAGAAACTACAAGAAAACATTTCGATTGAAACCCCCGAATCCAAGGAGCTACAAGAAAACACCTCGCTTGAAAACCGCCTAAATGTTGTGGATTAAGAGCCTATCCGAAAAGTGTTATGACTATTGTAACTTTTTACAATAGGCAATATCTATTATCTGAACAACTGCTCGAATATTATAGACATATTGTAACTTTTACACATGCCATTGTTGACTTTTTTGGAGTGGCTCTAAAAGTAAATTTACAATCCAAAAACCGTTATCTTTGCCGCAAACAGTATGGCGAGTGTGGAAGGATATATTATTCACACTCAATACTAACAATCAGAAAGAAATTGCAGCCCTGCCCGACCTGTGGGGAAATCCTAATTAACAATGCGCGCGATGAACAGTTTGCATAATCCAATATCTGAACTACCTCGACAGTATTTCTTTTATGGGTTATGCGCCTTATTTTATTTTCACAGAGTAAACTATAAATAGATACCCCCCATTGTTTACTCTGTCGAGGTAGTTAGGATTAACTTAGATGCTTGACAGGAACATAAGCATGAGCATAGAAACAATATTATTACAAAAAATAAAAGATGGAAACAAAGAAGATTCCAAGATAACAAGGATATTTCTTGAAAAACTTTCTCAGGAGCGACAGGAGAACTCAAAGGTTATAGCTGCCATGAATAATAAGGGCGGGGTCGGAAAAACTTCGCTATCCGCTGCATACGGTTTAACTATGGCAAGAAAAAACAAGAATGTATTGTTTTGGGATAATGATGGTCAATCAAACTTATCTCAACGACTTGGTATTCCCGATACAAAACTTCCAGATCGGCGTATTAGCACAGTTTATGCGCTCGCTCCAATAGCAGGGACTATGGAAACGATCATACAAATCCCTTTTGTGCTTGATTACCCACGATTCATGAGATACAGAGGGACAAAAGGAAAGCCAGGAGTAATAGCACTTATGGGGGGGTCGCATGATGTGGAAATAGATGCAAAGGGAGCATCGGAAAAAATCAATAAAAATTCTCTGGAATATAAAAACGTATATGATTTTACTCGTAAGTTAATAAATTTCTATCGACAATATTTCGATTATATAATCATGGATACTGCCCCGGCTCTTGAAGGAAATATCCTGAATCAGATAAGTGCGCGGGTTGCAGATACGATAATAACACCAGTGGACGGACTTGAAGCCGCGCTGGGAATAAATCAGTTAATGGGGTGGATACATGGCGAAACAAGCCCGGAAATATCGGGTCGCCAAACACCGCCTGATATTCTTTTTGCTATGGTTAAATACATTCAACCGCTTGCAAGTAAAGAGGAAGCCGCTGAAACTATTGTTACTGATATTCGTTATAGGAACGATATTTATCGAACCATGAAAGAGGTATTTGGAGATTATACCTGTGATGCGGGTGTAAAAGCAGCCACGAAAATCATGCAAAGCAAACTGATGTTCAGGAAAACCGATTACGATGCGGTAGTGAATGAACTTCAACAGAAGATTGAAGATAAATCCCGTCCGAACATTTTTACGATATGGACGAACGAAAAAAAGCAAGAACTTGTAGACAAACTGGACATAATCGCAAAGAAGAATATAAAAAGAAAGGTTGAAATAAGACAACCAAAATATATTATGTGATAAATAAAATACAGGTGAAATAATTGAAATAGAAAAGAATAGTTATTGTGTGGTTTGACGCCCGCTTCTTTACACTTATTTTTGAATAGTAGCGTATGTTACTTTTTATTTCCAGAATTTCCATCTGAATTGCATATTTACAATCGGGACAATATAAGATTGGGATTCCATGCCAATAGTTCCAATTGTATCAATGCTTCTTTTGCTGAAATGATTTCACTTTTTCGCGCCCCGCACCAACCCAAAATACTAATGCACGCTACTATTTCCCGGTATAATTTTTCGAGTTTTTTGATGGATTCATCAAGGGCTAGGCTTGCGTTTCACGGAAGTCCCTAGTATAAATCGTCAAGTTTAGCTCTGGAATCTTCGAATTCTTCTTCTTTTTTCGTTTCTTTTTCAAAGCTTATTGACACCGTCTATATTAGACTATTGTTATTATAATGGTTCGTATATCGCATTTATGACAATCAACTTATTATAAAAAGTATAAATTTAATAAAGGAAAAATTAAAATGAAGAACACAAAAAGTTATGGCGCTTTACTTTCGCCAGCCATTTGTGTAAGCAGACGGATGATTATTTCGTTTTGGCGAATCATGATTTTATTTTCATCTGAATTTGCTTTAAGCATAGCTGCCATAAGCTGAGTTCCAGAGTCCATACTGAGCATGGAACCTAACTTCGACCATGAAGACCCCGCCTCCTGCGTTTGAATATCCATAAGCGAAAACATATTTTTATTGCACAATTCTTCGATATTATCTTTCGTATTGAAAATCAGTTTGCCTTTATCCATTTCATTTTCTATATCTTTTATTCGGTTCTGAATGCCCTCAGCTTTTTTCAGTGATTCTTCAGCGATTTTTTGCTCTTCCGGCATCTCTGCTATCCTTTTCTTTTCGGCTTCATCGATAGCCTTTTTATTCGCCTTTTCTAAAGCTTTTTCCAGAAATGGTTTAGCATTCTGTTCAGCATATTTTTCATCGAGTTTCACACATTCATCATATGCGGATTTTGCTTCTTCACTATTCGGACCAAATTTGCGAACCGCATTTTGAAGTTTTGCAGTCGCATTAACGTTTCCTAAGAATCCCATTTTTATCACCTTTTTCTTCTTTTGATCAATATATCATTGATATTTTAGCCGTGGGGTGCTCACTTAAAAATTGTTGGACTTCCGGTAAAGCTTTGAAAGCGGAGTTAACATCTTTGTTTCCGGTACAATCCGAAAAACAATTGCAAGCTCAATAACTATTATTAGAATTATTGATTTTACCATAATATCTTTTTTTTATAGAGTATTAGGATTCACAATACTATGAATGGGGGTGTGAAAAATAGAACAAGATTTAAATAAATATTTTACTAAAATTCTTTTTTCTCGTTGCTGGTTAACCTGGATCGGGAATATCCCTGCTACTTGATTTCCTCTTTAGTTCACTATATAGTTATAGTAACGTGCGCTCACTCTGAAATGCAGTTAGGGAAAAGTGGGTTTAGCGCCCGCTACTTTTTGCTACGTATTTGTTGCTGTCTTTTTTCTTCCTTTACAAGTGCCAGACCGAGAAACCACGTTCCTGTAATGCTCTTGCCGCGAAAAGTTTCCGATGGCACTTGTTCGGATCTTTTTCTGCACACATGAGCGCCACTCTATGAGTCTTACTCAATTCGATTATTTGTTCCAGGCTGTTCCTTGCCGCCTCTGCCCAGAGAGGATAATCTTCGTTCTCATAGCCCAAGCCACCCATTTCTACCATGTGGATATAACGCTCGCCGAAATATTCTTTAAGAACTTTCTTGTTCCAGGCTATGTCAGTCTTTCGCCATTTCCGTGAGTACGGCTTGCTCCTTATATCTACCAGTCTGGTTATGCCATGCTTATCCAGAATGGTCTTTAGCTCATCAAAAGTTTTCAAACTGCCATAACCGATTGTGAGAAACTTTGTGTTAGCGCTGCTCGGTTCGGAAGGTATAAATTCTACTGTTGTCTTTTCTATCATAATATTAGATTAAAATGAGGCTCAGTTAGCCTCATTTGCATATCCCGCTATTTTGCTTATCTCTCATGTTATGAGCTTGATGAAGCTGGTTTGATCTCCTCTCAAAATATCATCTCTCAGCATCTTATAATCATCTCTTACTCTTGCCATTTTATTGATAAGTTAACATTAACTTAGCATTATATAAATATACCCACTCATAAGAAATTTGATTTTCTGATAGTGGTTTTTGTGTGAAAAACCCTGCCTTTAACTCCGGTCGAATGATTGGGTTAAAAGCTGTGTGTTTATATTGGCATGAGCGAGAAAATACCAGAATAAAAATCTGTGAGGCTGTCAAAATCGCTATGATCGGATTGAAAGACAATTTATTGCGCTCTTTGAGATATATTTAAAAATATATTTATAAAATATAGTGAGATTTATAACGATTGTGCTTATTCTCTGCGCCATTTCTTTACCATTTCTTTCTGGCATGGAATCCGGGATACGGACAGAATCCCGGTAATCAGTACACTTCGGCTACAATCTTATCCCCTTCAAGCCAGAGATTGACATTATCCTTCTTACCCAAGGCCCTATCTATCTCTTCAGGAATGCCAATGACCCGCCGGCCACCGCTTGTCGTGATCTTACGCTTAAACACCACAACAGGTTTACGGAATTTCTTCGTTATCTCTTCAACTTTATCAAGGGAATCAGCGCCGAGATACTCTTCTCCGCAGTTATGGCAGCGTGTACCTGTGAGCCTAGTTATTACTACCTCACGCCCTTCAATCGTTGCTGTGAAGTTAATATCACCAACTTCTCTTGTCTTTGTTCCGCACAGTAAACATTTAATTTCTATCTCGCTCATATTATTCCTCCTCTCGGATCACTGTTATAATTATCAACGCTTCTTTGATTATGAACGTAATGCGAATATCTTTGCTTTGATAATCCCATCCGCGCATTGTATATCTCATATCACCGGAGCCATCTATTTCTTCTTTATACTTTGAGCCATGAAGAAGCACGAGTTTGATCTCCGAAGGCAGTATGTTCCTTTCAGCCATTCTCCTGGCTGCATGGTTTGGCATACTGATCTTTCGCTGCTCAAATAACTCCAGGGCTTTCAAGCGGATAATTTCAAACTCGTCGTCCATAATCTCACTATATTATCTCTTACAGTTCTCTATAATAAAATAGTTTTCTATCCTCCTCGCTACCCGGATCTCTGACGCCATACAGACAGAATCAAACATTTCACAACAACGCGCCCGTTCTCGAAAGAAAAAGAAGGACCTACATTAATCTTTAGTATCTATTTTACAAAGCCATTCAATATCAAGAGCATTAGGCTTTATATTAGACTCCAGGAAAGTGTGTATAAGTTTCGTTATATACATTTTTCAAAAAAACAAGATAGCACAGACGATTTTATATATAAATAAATATATAATCTGTAATACTATCCTATAATATGAAGAGCCATAAGTTACGGGTAATGTCGTCCGAAGTCGTAAAACAGATCAATAATCACAAAGAACCTGTTTGTTTTTCAAAAAATGCAAAACAGAGCATAATTCATCCTGAAAAGATCCCCAAGATCACCCAGGAAGCGCGATCTTCTCCTTCTGGCAAACATCCTATAGGGGAAAAACCTTTATAAACCAGAGTTACACTTTATTACTCTTTCGGCTTTTCAAATCAATGGGTGCACACTACATTTTCGGGTATTCCCTGACATGCCCATTCAATCCGAATAACTTTTTGGACGAATCGAAGAAGCTCCACCGGTGAGAGTTCGCTAATCGTTACCTTTTTGAGTGACTCCAATTCCATTTTCTGAAGAGTTAAAGTTTCTTCAGTTGGTAGGAAAAGCTTGCCATAATCAAGATTTTCGATGTCAAGGCATGTTTTTTTAAGTTCGGTGCTTTCAGTCATAATTAGGAGTGCATCGGCTGGTGTTAGTTCTCCATCGTTCATACTCTCGATTCTTTGTTGTACCTTCTCACAAAGGACTGTGGCTTCATTCGAGATTTCCATAGCTTCTTTTCGGATTTTATCTTGTAAATTTATTTTTTTCTTCATAGTTTTGTTTCTCCATAATTCTCTTGATATCATCTTCGATTTGAGGAATCACCGTTTTTTCCCATTGCAAATTCGCGCAAAGAGCTTGCAGGCAAGGTCTGCGGTTTCTGGGTCGTTGAGGATTTCTTCTGTGTTCCCACAATCTGTTTTAGTGTTTATGCTCTCGGAGTGTTGGATTAGGGTATCGGGTTCGCCTAATGTGAGCCGTTCAAGTTTTGTGCCTAACTCAATTGCTTTTAGCGCTTCCATGACCGTCATCTCTTCCGGGTTCAAATCCAAGTTAATTGTATGTAACTTCTTGGCGCCCCTTCCTTCTGCGAGATGAGCCAAATCCATGTGTGTCTTAGCCATTTTTTTCTTGGCCTTTTGGTGTTCTATCCGAAGTAGCCGATCCTGTTCCACATCCCAGGCCGTCACTCTGGAAACCCAATTATCCTCTGAACTCCATTCCTTTAATTGGCGTAGTTTTGGTGTAGTTTTGGCTGGTGCTAATTCCTCAGCTACCTTTGACAGCGAGCGCTCCAATGGC